>SFZB01000026.1 GCA_004558975.1 bacterium | reverse complement strand
AAGATTTTAATCGGGCGTCCTTAGTTCAGTTGGTAGAACACCGCACTTTTAATGCGGGAGTCCGGAGTTCGAGTCTCCGCAGGAGCACCAAGTACGCAACGAGTTCTCGTTGCGTATTTTTGATTTTACCGTCGGCGCACACTCACACGGGCGCAGAACCGCCTCGCCGACGCATTTTTCGGAGCAAAAGATGAAAAAAGCAGAAGAGAAAACCAATGCGGTACGCCTGCTCGAGCAGAAAAAGATCGTATTCTCTACCCACACCTATGAGGGGGTCGTCTCCGGCACCGATGTCGCCGCCGCGCTCGGGCAGGATCCCGCGCACGTCTACAAGACCCTCGTCACCGTTGGCAAAAGCGGCGGACACTATGTTTTTCTCGTCCCCGTGGCAGAGGAGCTCGACCTCAAACGGGCAGCGGACGCCGTCGGGGAGAAATACGTCGAAATGCTGAAGGCGAAAGACCTGCTCCCCCTGACCGGCTATATTCACGGCGGGTGTTCTCCCATCGGCATGAAAAAGTTCTTCCCTACCGTCATCGACGCCGGCGTCGGAAAGCACGAGACGATTCTTTTCAGCGGCGGGCGCATCGGGCTTCAGATCGAGACCTCGCCTGCTGAACTCGCGCGGGTCATTCCCTACAAAACGGCGGATCTGTGTCGCTGACAGCACCCCCGACCTGCGGCATCACGAAAAAAGCGAACCCTGCAAACGGTTCGCTTTTTGTATTGCCGTGGGAGACGGTTATTCTCCGTAGACAGCGGCATTGGCGAGGCAACGCTCGATTTTCATCAGGCGATTATACTTACAGGTGCGCTCGCCGCGCACGGGCGCCCCTGTCTTGATAAACGGAGCGGAAGTAGCAACGGCAAGGTCGGCGATGGTCGTATCTTCCGTCTCCCCCGAGCGGTGAGAGACAATGGTACGGTACCCCGAGCGGTGCGCGAGGTCGATGACGGTCAGCGTCTCGGTCAGGGTACCGATCTGATTCGGCTTGATGAGAATGGCATTGGCATACCCGCTCTCAATCCCCTCGGCAAGACGTCTCGGATTTGTGACAAAGAGGTCGTCGCCGACCAGCATGAGTTCTTCCCCCAGCCGTTCGGTCAGGAGACGCCATCCGTCGAAGTCATCTTCCCCCATCCCGTCCTCAATGGAAACAATGGGATACTGCCCGACGAGCCCCTCCCAGTATTCCACCAGTTCCGCGGCGGAGTAGGCGCGCCCGGATTTCGGGAGGAGATAGCCCTGTTCGGCTTTCCACTCCGTCGCGGCGGCGTCGAGCGCGATGGCGACGGCATCCGTATGGTACCCTGCGTGTTCAATCGCGGAAAGAATCCACTCGATTGCCTCCCGCTCGTCTTTCAGATCGGGGGCACAGCCGCCCTCGTCGCCGACGGCGACGGTGAGCCCCTTCGCCTTCAACAGCTCCCGTAGCGCCGCCGTTACCTCTGCCCCAATCCTTACCGCGTCCGCCATGCTCTCGGCGCCGAGCGGCACAACCATAAATTCCTGAATATCCAAGTTGTTGGCGGCATGTTTTCCCCCGTTCAGAATGTTCATCATCGGTACGGGGAGACGGAACGCTTTTGCCCCGCCGAGATACCGGAAGAGCGGGAGCCCGAGAGAATTTGCCGCGGCTCTGGCGGCGGCAAGGGAGACGCCGAGGAGCGCATTGGCGCCGAGGTGCGTCTTCTGCTCCGTCCCATCAAGGGTCAGAAGTCTCGCGTCAAGGGCGTACTGGTCATAGGCATCCATCCCCGTCAGTTCCGGCGAGATGCTTCGGTTCACATGGTCAACGGCAGAAAGCACGCCTTTACCGCCGTAGCGTTTCCTGTCCCCGTCCCGTTTTTCGAATGCCTCGTGACTGCCTGTCGAGGCGCCGGAGGGGACGGACGCCGTACCGATGGTGCCGTCGGATAGGTACACGCTCGCCTCCAATGTCGGTGTGCCGCGGCTGTCAAGGATCTCACGGGCGCTCGCCCGTACAATTTTCGGTTGTTGCATACAGAACCTCCCATTTTTGCGGGAGTATTGCCCGCGCGCGTGCCCTTTTATGCACATCTGCATACAATGAAAGCAACGGAAATGCGGAGGTGACGCATGAAGATCTATCAGACGACGGAACCGGAATCCATTCGTTCTATTGCAAAAAAACACTGTGTATCGGAGCACGCGCTCGCGGCGCTCAACGGGCTGACACCACGGGGCATCGTGCCGGCGGGTGTCTCTCTGCTCCTGCCGCTCGGCGCCCGCGGCGGCGGATCCTGCGGGCGCCTGTATCCCGAGATGAACGAAGAGCGCGCGGAGATCCTCGTCCTCGCGGAGGAGACGCCGCGGCGCACTTCTTTATTGACGGAGGGATTGCCCGGTATGATGCTTGCGTCGGGCGGCGTGCTCACGAGACGCGGATTCTCGCGTCTGCGTCGCTGTCCCCCCTCCGACGTCCCCGTCTGTCTTGCCGCCGGGGCGTGGGGGGGAGAGTGCCCGCCGCCAAGCGACATCGCCGAGGCTCTTCTCGACGCCGGCTACCGGGGGTTGCTCCTCCCCGTGATCCACCTGTCGGGGCATCGGCTCGTCTCCGCCCTGCCGGAGCTCATCGCCGCCTTTGCCGAGCGGGAGCTCATCTTTGCCCTCGCGCTCCCGGACAGTCTGTTCCTACGGCAACTGCCCCTGTTCTCCTGTCTCGACCTCCTGCCCGATTTCTTCCGTCTGACGCCGCCCGCGTGGGAAATGCCGCTCGAAGTGCGCGCGAGAGAGCTTGCGGACGCGACCGATCTGACTTTGCGCCGCAGGCTCCTGCTGTCGCTCCCCTCGGGCGCCGCCTTTACAACGCACGAAAAAAGCGCCCCCCTGCCTTACGGGGAGGCGCTGCGAATCGTATCTGCCGCCGGGGCGCGACCGCGGCGAGAGGATATTCTCATGGCATCGGTCACGCGCGGAAAAAGCGGCGGTACCGTTTATATGGAAGACCCGGTTTCCCTGCTTGCCGGGCTCATGCGGCTCTCGGTCTCAAAGTTCGGCGGTGTGGCGCTCTCGGAGGACAGCGCCCCTTTCGCCGGGGAGATGATCCGACGCCTGTTCAGAACGGCAGGCGGAAAAGGGTGCGCGCGTTCGCAAACGTAATGGCAGATGCCTCCTCGGGCGTCACGCCGAACACCTCCGCGAGCATCTCGCAGGTTAGATGCAGAAAGCCGGAGTGGTTACGTTCCCCGCGGTGCGGATGGGGGGTCAGATACGGTGCATCCGTTTCGATTAAGATCCGGTCGCGCGGCACCGCCGCCGCGACCTCGCGCACGCGGCGCGCGTTCTTGAACGTCAGCGTGCCGGAAAAAGAAATATACCACCCGCGGCGACAGAGGTCGAGCGCCTCCTCGGCGCTCCCGCTGTAGCTGTGGAACACACCGTGCACATCCGGGTATCGGCGCGCCGTGTCGAAGCTGTCGCCGTGCGCGTCGCGGTCATGCACGACGACGGGGAGCGACAGCTCCCGTGCGAGTTCCATTTGCAGGTCAAAATAGGTTTGCTGAAGCGCCCGATCGTAGGGCTCCCAGTAATAATCGAGCCCGATCTCCCCTACCGCGACCGCGCGGTTCATGGGGTCGCGAAGCAGGGCGCGGATCTTATCGACCTCTTCCTCGGGGGGTCCCGTCAGCGCCGCGGCGTCCGTCGGGTGAATCCCGAGCGCCGTCACCATGTGCGAAAAAGTGCGCGCCTGCTCCGCGGCGAGGCGCGAAGTCTCGGGGGAGGTACCGACATTGACGATACCGACACCACCCGAGGCAAGGAACGCGGGGACAAGCGTCGCCGCGTCGTCTTTCAGTTTCTCGTCCCAGTAATGGGCGTGTGAGTCAAAGAGCGTCATCAGTGGATCCGCTCGCCCGGGCGCACGGCATCATCGAGGAACACCACGCGCACGTCGTCTTCGCCGCTCGCGAGAAGCATTCCCTGGCTCTCCACACCGCAGAGCTTCGCGGGGGCGAGGTTCGCGACGATGATGACCTTTTTCCCGATGAGATCCGCCGGCTGATAATATTTGGCGATGCCGGAGACGATCTGCCGTTTCTCGTAGCCGAGGTCGACCGTGAGTTTCAGGAGTTTTTTGGCTTTCGGAATCGGCTCACAGGTCAGCACCTGTGCCGCGCGGAGTTCCACCCCGCCGAACGTCTCGATGCCAATTTCTTTTTCATGTTCCGGCTCGGGCATGGGTGCCTCGCGGCGTGCCCGCTCTTCCGCTTCTTTCGCCTTGCGTGCGACGAGCTCGTCAATCACCTTTTCGTCCATACGGGCAAAGAGAGGTGTCGCCGCGCCGAGCGCGGTGCCGCTCTCAAGCGCACCGAATGCAGAGATGCTCGCGTAATCGGTCTTTTCCGTCGCGAGGGACGCAAAGATCTTCTCCGCCGTCGTCGGCATGATCGGCGTCAGGAGCACCGCCGCCGTGCGGATTGTCTCAAGCAGGTTATAGAGCACCGTACCGAGGCGCGCCTTTTGGTTCTCGTCTTTCGCGAGCGCCCACGGCATCGTCTCGTCGATATACTTGTTGGCGCGGCGGAGCATCGAGAAGATCTCGGAGAGCCCGTCGGCAATATGGAAGCTGTCAAAGCAGGCGGCGGACTTCTTTACCGCGTCGGCGACAGCCGCCTTCAGTTCCCCGTCCGGGGCGACCTCCTCCGCCGGCGTCGGAATGACACCGCCGAAATACTTGACGGTCATCGCGTGGGTACGGCTCACAAGGTTGCCGAAGTTGTTCGCGAGGTCGGTATTGTACCGATTCATCACGTTGTAGTACGAGATGCGCCCGTCCTGGTCATACGGCATCTCGGAGAGCGCATAGTAACGCACGCCGTCCACGCCGAACAGATCCGCCAGCTCGTCGGCATAGATCACGTTGCCGCGCGACTTGGACATCTTGACTTCCTCGCCCTCGCCGTTCTTCTTTTCCTCGGCGGCGTTGAACCACGGGTGTCCGAACACCTTTTCCGGCAGGGGCAGACCCAGTGCCATGAGGAAGATTGGCCAGTAGATCGTGTGGAACCGCAAAATGTCCTTTCCGATAATATGCACCTTGGCGGGCCAGAGCGAACGGAACGTCTCGCTCTGCTCCTCGTAGGACTTATCGGGGTCATATCCGGCGGCGGTAATATAGTTGGTCAGGGCATCAAGCCAGACATATATGACGTGTTTCGGGTCGAAATCGACGGGGATCCCCCACTTGAAAGAGGTACGGGAGACGCACAGATCCTGCAGTCCCTCCGCGGAGCAGAGGAAGTTATTGAGCATCTCGCGCTCACGCGACACGGGTTCGATAAAGCCGGGGTGCGACTTGATATATTCGATCAGACGGGGCGCGTACTTGGACATACGGAAGAAGTACGCCTCCTCGCGCGCCTGCCCGACGGGGCGGCCACAGTCCGGGCACTTCCCGTCCACGACCTGCGTATTCGTGAAGAACGCCTCGCAGGGGGTGCAGTACCACCCCTCGTAATGCCCGAGGTAAATATCGCCGCTCTTGTAGAAACGGTCAAAGATCTTGGAAACGACACGCACATGATCCTCATCGGTCGTGCGGATAAAACGGTTATAAGACGCGCCCATGAGATCCCAGATCCCTTTGATCTCCCCGGCGACGCGGTCGACATACGCCTTCGGCGTCATCCCTGCCGCCTCGGCATATTCCTCGATCTTCTGCCCGTGCTCATCGGTACCCGTGCAGAGGAACACATCCTCGCCGCGCTGCCGCTTGTAGCGGGCGAAGGCATCCGCCATGATGATCTCATAGGTGTTGCCGAAATGAGGTTTGCGCGACGCATACGCAATCGCTGTCGTGATGTAATACTTCTTCGTCTCGTTCATAAGGTCTCCTTGCCGGGTCGCCCGAATGGGGGCGACTCTTTTGTTATACTTTGCTATTTTAACATAGGTTTGTCTTTTCCGCAAGAGATTAACGGGATTTTTCGGTTTTTTCTGCGGGTAAAACGCACGGGTGGAATTGACACGGCGGGGGGAATGTGATACACTATCTTCGAAGTATTGTGCGTGGAGGTGACGCGGATGCCCTCGTATTTTCCGTCTGTGTTCGGCAACGCCGCGGCGCGGCGCTACTTCGGCGAAGCTGTCCGGGGCGGGACGCTTTCCCACGCTTATATTTTCGAGGGGCCCCGCGGGTCGGGGAAAACGCTGTTCGCGACGGAGATCGCCGCCGCGCTCGTCTGTGAGGCACGCGAGAGCGCCGAGATACTCCCCTGCGGGGTATGCGGAGCCTGCCGCCGCGTGCGGGAAGGGCTCGCCCCGGACGTGCGTACCGTCGCGACGGATGCCGCCACGATCGGCGTCGATACGGTGCGGGAACTGCGCGCGGATATGTACCTTTCTGCCTGCGAATTTCCATGCAAAATCTACATTGTCCGTGAAGCGCACAAGATGACGACGCAGGCGCAGAACGCCCTGCTCAAGGTTCTCGAGGAGCCACCGACCGACCTCTACATTTTCCTTTTGACCGAACGCGCCGAAGCGCTCCTCACGACCATCCGTTCCCGCACGCAACTCGTGCGTATGGAACTGCTCTCCCCCGACGCCATGGAAGAGGCACTCGCGAAAAACGTCGCCGCACGGCGTTACCGTGAGCGCGACCCCGACGGATTCCGTGCGCTCCTCGAGGGGAGCGGCGGTGCCCTCGGACAAGTCCTCGACCTGCTCGACGGCAAGCGGAGCGAAGCCTATGGAAAACGGCACGCCGCCGTCTCCGACGCGGTACGCAAGATCATCACTTCCGCTCCCGCATCCGAAGTCATCGCGGCGCTCGGACACCTGCCGCAGAAGCGACCCGATCTCGTCGAGGCACTCGGGTTCTATATCGCTGCCCTGCGCGATCTGATCCTCGTCTACCGTGGCGAAAACATCTCCCTCACGTTCTACACTTCCCGTGAGGAAGCGGAAAACCTCGCCTCCCGCGCGGGGCTCACACGGCTCCTGAAGATCTATGACCTCACCGTCTCTGCCGCCGATGCCCTCGCCGCCAATGCCAATGTACAACTGACGCTCGCGTCGTTTACGACAAACGTCGCGTGCCTATCCTGAAAGGAGCCTGCCATGGCTGAAGAAATTCATGTGACAAACGACGAAGAGGCGCCGAAGAAACCGGCGGCGCCCCGTACTTTTACCGTCATCGGCGTCACATTCCGCGACAACGCGAAGAGCTACTATTTTGATCCGAAAGGGCGCGTCTATCGCGTCGGGGACAAGGTCATCGTCGACACGGCGCGCGGCGCCGAATTCGGCACCGTCAGCATCGCGAACCGTGAGGTCGCCGAGACCGAGATCGTCTCTCCCCTGCGTCCCGTGCTACGCGCGGCGCTGAAAGACGACATCGCACGGTATGAGCACAACCGCAAAATCGAAGCGGACGCCGCCGCCATCTTCCCGAAAAAAGCCGCGGAATATAGTCTCGAGATGAAGCTCGCCGACGTGGAATGCGCGTTCGACAATTCCAAGCTCATCTTCTACTTTACGGCGGAAAACCGCGTCGACTTCCGCGAACTGGTGCGCGACCTCGCCGGTATGTTCCACACCCGTATCGAACTCCGCCAAATCGGCATCCGCGACGAAGCGAAAATGCTCGGCGGCATCGGTCCCTGCGGACGTCCCTACTGCTGTTCCACTTTCCTCACCGATTTCGGTCAGGTGTCTATCAAAATGGCGAAAGAACAGAATTTTTCGCTCAATTCGACGAAGATCTCCGGCTGCTGCGGGCGGCTGATGTGCTGTCTGCGCTATGAGCACGAGACGTATGAAGAGGCGCAGAAGACCATGCCGAAAATGGGGGCGCTCGTCATGACCGAGAACGGCCCCGGCACGGTGGTAGAGACGCGCCCGCTCTCGCAGACCGTCAAGGTGCGCCTCACAGAAAAGCAGGAGCCGCCGAAAACCTACTCCGTCACCGACATCGCCCCGATGAAAAAGCCGCAGAACAACAAACCCGCCGAGAAAAAGCCGGGAGAGAAAAAACAGGGCGACAAAAAGCCGACGGCACCCGGCGGTACGGGTAACGGTGACAAAGAATAATTTTCCTGCCCGATAAATTTACACACGGGACTTGATTTTTCCCCGGAATATGATAAAATATGATTGCATTACATACATGGAGGTAAATCACAATGGCATACAAGATTTCCGAAGATTGCGTTGGCTGTGGCGCTTGCGCCGCAGAGTGCCCCGTCGGTTGCATTTCCGAGGGCGGCGACGGCAAGTACCAGATCGACGCCGATCAGTGCATCGACTGCGGCACCTGCGCCGGCACCTGCCCGGTGGGTGCTCCTGCCCAGGAGTAATTCCTGCGCCAAAGAGGAGCGGAGAGTTTTTCTCCGCTCTTTTTTCATCATTTCGGAGGTTTTTGCCTTATGACAGATACCGAACGCCGCGATGTCGTCAATGACGATCTCACGCTGATTCAGCGGACGGCGGGACTGAACTTCGGCACCGACGCCCTGCTCCTCGCCGCCTATGTGCAGAAATGCGAGGGATTCCGTGCCATTGAATTCGGCGGGGGGAGCGGCATTGTCTCCCTCCTGCTCGCCACCCGGAAAAAGGTAGGCACGATTGAATGCGTGGAGATACAGCCCGCCTATGCCGAGCTGTGCCGGCGGAATGCGGAGGAAAACGGGCTCTCGGAGGTCGTCTCGGTGCGATGTGCCGACGTGCGGGAGGCGACGGCATCGTGGGGCGTATATGATGCCGTTATCACGAACCCGCCGTATATGAAAACCGATATTCCCGCCTGCGACAGCACGGAAAAGCAGATTGCACGGCACGAGGTACACGGCGGGATTGACGACTTCGCCGCGGCGGCAAAGCGGCTCCTCCGTCACGGCGGTCGGTTCTTCTGCGTCTATCGCGCCGATCGTCTCGTCGACCTGCTCACCGCCCTGCGCGCGGCAGAGATCGAGCCGAAGCGCCTGACGCTCGTACACGCATCGGCGTCTCTGCCCCCCTCCATGGTGCTCGTGGAGGCACGCCGGGGCGGGAAACCGGGGCTGAAAGTCACGCGACCGCTCATCATCGGCGGCGACCTCGCGGCGAGAGCCGAGTCCCCCGACATGGTCGAGATACTCACGGAAGGAAGGTTCCCAAAGGATTATGCCTGAAACGGAAAAGAATCGGGTCGAGGGCGGCACACTCTACCTCGTCGCGACCCCGATCGGCAACCTCGCCGACATGACCGAGCGCGGGGTTAAAGTGCTCACGGAATGCGACTTTATCGCCGCGGAGGACACCCGCAACACTGCGGGACTCCTCGCCTATTTCGGCATCAAAAAAGAGCTCGTCAGTTACCACGAACACAACAAAAAAAGCCGCGGCGAGGAGATTGCAGCGCGGCTCGAGGGCGGTGAGAGTTGCGCGCTCGTGACCGACGCGGGCATGCCCGCCATCAGCGACCCCGGCGAGGATCTCGTGCGTCTGTGCGGAGAACGTGGTATTCCCGTACGCATTGTTCCCGGTGCCTGTGCCGCCGTCTCGGCGCTCGCGCTCTCGGGGCTCGCGACCGGGCGCTTCGCGTTTGAGGGGTTCCTCAGCGCCAACCGGGGCGAGCGGAAAAAACGGCTCGAAGAGATCCGCGCCGAGCGCCGCACGCTGATCTTCTATGAAGCGCCGCACAAACTGAAAGCCACGCTCGCCGACCTGCTCGCCACCTTCGGCGACCGGAAGCTCTCGCTCTGCCGGGAGCTGACCAAGCGCAACGAGGAAACCATGCGTACCACCACGGCGGAGGCGGTCGCTTATTACGAGACGCACGAGCCGCGCGGTGAGTACGTTCTCGTCCTCGCAGGGGCAGAGGAGGCGACCGGGGAGGCATATCATCCGCCGGTGGACGAAGATCTGCTGTCCCTCTCCCCTGCCGACCACGTGGCGCACTATGAAGCCGCGGGGCTCGCCCGCATGGACGCCATCAAAGCCGCCGCCCGCGACCGCGGCATAACCAAAAGCGAACTCTACAGGATCCTCACAGCGGAAAAAGCGTAAACACACCTCTTCGGAGGCGGAAAGAAAAAATCACGGATTTTACCGCTTGACAAGCCGTTTTTCCCGTGCTATACTCGCAGTATAGGATAAGTCTTACGCGAAAGACGCCAAAGAGAGCCGCGCCATGGCTGAGAACGCGGTGCGTGGACGCGATAAGGTACCACCTATCTCGGAAACGGCATACCAATGAGTGAAACGCTCGGGTGGAACCGTGCAAAATGATTCTTTTGCACCCCGACACAGAAATACTGTGTCGGGGTGCTGTTTTTTCAAAAGATTTCAAAAGAAAAGGAGAAATTCTTATGGCTATCATTCACATCGTCCGCGGTGCCGACGAAGCAGATTATTCCGCCTCCGGCGCCGTCACGGTCTATGACGCCGCACAGGCGGCGGGGCTCATCTCCCGCGATATTCTCGCCGCGAAAGTGGACGGCAAGGTCGTCGCTCTCTCGACGCCCGTCGAGGGTGACGCGCTCGTGACCCTCTTAACCTTTGACGACCCGGAGGGGGCACGTGTGTTCCGTCATACGGCGTCGCACATTCTCGCACAGGCGGTCAAGCGCCTGTACCCCGAGGTCAAGCTCACGATCGGCCCCGCCATCGACGACGGGTTCTACTATGACTTCGACGCGGATTTCTCCTTCACGGGCGAGATTCTGTCGAAACTCGAAGCCGAGATGAAGAAGATCGTCAAGGAGAATCTCAGAATCGAGCGGTTTGAACTGCCGCGCGCGGAGGCTGTCGCCCTCATGGAAAAGGCAGGCGAGCCTTACAAAGTGGAGCTGATCGAAGCGCTCCCCGAGGGCGAAACAATCTCGTTCTACCGTCAGGGCGAGTTCACCGACCTGTGCGCGGGTCCGCACCTCTTCTCGACCGGCGCCGTCAAGGCGTTTAAGCTGACTGCCTGCACAGGTGCCTACTGGCACGGCGACGCCAAGAACAAGATGCTCCAACGCGTGTACGGCACCGCCTTCCCCACCAAGGAGGCGCTGAACGAACATCTCGCACGGCAGGAAGATGCGCGCAAGCGCGATCACAACAAACTCGGACGCGAGCTCGAATACTTCACGACCGTGGACTATATCGGACAGGGGCTCCCCATTCTGCTCCCGAAAGGGGCGCGGGTCATTCAGTTGCTCCAGCGCTTCGTCGAGGACGAAGAGCAGAAACGTGGCTGCCTGCTCACCAAGACGCCGCTCTTCGCAAAACGCGAGCTCTACAAGATCTCCGGGCACTGGGATCACTACCTCGACGGCATGTTCGTCATCGGTGACCCGAACGACGAGACGAAGGAGTGCTTCGCGCTCCGTCCGATGACCTGCCCGTTCCAATACCAGGTGTACCTCAACCGCAAGCGCTCCTATCGCGAACTCCCGATGCGTCTGACAGAAACCTCTACCCTCTTCCGCAACGAGGATTCCGGCGAGATGCACGGACTCATCCGTGTGCGTCAGTTCACCATTTCCGAGGGGCACTACATTCTCCGCCCCGACCAACTCGAGGACGAGTTCCGCGGGTGCCTCGACCTCGCCAAGTATATGCTTGACACGGTGGGGCTGCTCGAAGACTGCACCTTCCGCTTCTCGCAGTGGGATCCCGCCAACCCGAAGAACAAGTATGAGGGGACGCCCGAACAATGGGAAGAGGCACAGAGTCTGATGGCGAAGATCCTCGACGACCTCGGCGTCAAGTACACGGTCGGCATTGACGAGGCGGCATTCTACGGTCCGAAACTCGATATTCAATACAAGAACGTGTTCGGCAAAGAGGACACGATCGTCACGATCCAGATCGACCTGCTCCTTGCGAAGCGCTTCGGCATGGAATACACCGACAGCGACAATTCGCAGAAGAACCCCTATATCATTCACCGCACCTCGCTCGGCTGCTTCGAGCGGACGCTCGCCTATATGATCGAGAAGTTCGCCGGGGCGCTGCCGACGTGGCTGATGCCGACGCAGGTCGTCGTCCTGCCGCTGAACGAGGTGTTCGGCGACTACGCCCGCGGCGTGGCGCAGCGCCTGAACGCAAACGGCGTACGCGTCGAGGTGGACGACTCCTCCGACACGCTCGGCTACCGTATCCGTCAGGCAAAACTGCAAAAGACCCCGTATATCCTCGTCATCGGGGAAAACGAAATGAAGAACGGCACGCTGACCGTCAACGACCGTGTGCATGAAAAGCCCTACACTATGGCGGAGGGCGACTTCTTCGCAAAACTCGATACGGAAATCAAAACGCGCGCCAAATACCAGACCGCCGACTGAACGAAAAAGCAGATGCGGAGATGCCGATTGCGGCATCTCCGCTTTTTTATTTGGTCGATTCCGATAAAAGCGCGCCCTCATCGGAGTGGTCGAGGGAGGCTTTCGCCGTCGGAATCAGGCGCTCGGGGGCGCCGCGCGTCAATGCCCAGAAACGATACACATAGATCGTAAAGAGAAGCGCGCCGACGAACCCCATGGCGAGGTCCTCCATGGTGTCGATGAGCCCGGTATCGTAGAGCCCCGGGCGCACGGTCGGCTTCTGCATGGTGGTGCCGAACGTCTTGTCGCAGGTGTACTCGATAAACTCCCAGATGACCCCGGCGGCGAGCGCAAAACTCACGCCGAAGAGCCGACGTGCCCGCGAGGGGCGCTCTTCCCTCTCCCCGGCGCCCCTGCCGAGCAGTCCGCACCCGAACGCGCAGAACATGATGCCGCTCGTGAGATGGAGAAGGTTATCCCAGGCGGGGATTCGCTCATAAAACGATTCGACCTCGCCGAGATACCCGGTCAGCATCAGAAATACGACGGCGAGCCCCTCAAGCGCAGGCGGCAGATCCACGCGGAAAACGCCTGCCATGACCCGCGGCACGGCAAGGCAAAGGAGCGCAAGGAGCGCAAGCCAAAACCGTCGCTCATCGCCACGATACAAAAACCACCCCGAGAGCGCAATCCCGATCAGGGCATGAACCGTATAAAGATAACGTATCGTTTTTGCCGCGCGCACCGTTTTCACACCCGCACCGCTCCCGTTTTTTGATTAGTTTCCGCCGGGGCGAAACGGTTCATACCGGGGAAAAACAGGCAGAGCGAAGGTCATCGGAAACGCGACTGTTTGGCGTTTTTTGACCGTCAGGCGTTTTTGACCGACCTGCACATTGCTCAGCGGGGTTCGATGCTTACCCTGTTCACGAACCGTCGCGAAATGGAGCAATGCTTTGAAGCAGTGCAGCCACAGCTCAACAATGCCAATTTACGTTTGGTGTGTCAGAAAAAGGGC
>SFZB01000090.1 GCA_004558975.1 bacterium | reverse complement strand
TTGTTATAATGGACGCAACAGCTCTGCGCGCTTTCGCGTCGGGCAAAACTGCTATGCAGGAAATCAATCCCCATAAAGGAAACGTGTCGAATGATAAAAGTACAAACCGTATCGGCACTCGAAAAAATGCTGCCGCGTGCCGACGTCCGTCTGCCCGAGACGGGTGGCGTATGCCTCTCGGGCGCCATGTATGCCTTTCAGGTCGTTGTGCGCACGGACAGACCCGTGCGGCGCTGCCGCCTGACGGTGGAGAGCCCCGTCCCCGTTTCGCTGACGGCTGAACTCTATACGACCTCGTTTTTCACCGACAACGCATGGCATGACGATTATGTCATCGGGGCAGGACAATCCGTCTTTCCCGATGCGCTCCTGCCGTATGCGTCCGAGGAGTTCTCGCTCGCCGCAGGGGTGAACCATACTTTCTGGGTCAAGATCCCCGCCGGTACCCCCGTCGGCTCCCACGAGTTTGTATTCCGGGCGGAGAACCCGGAAAAAGCGGGAGACACCTGTGAATGCCGTTACGCGCTGACCGTCCTTGACGGTACGCCGGACGAGAGCGACCTCATCGTCACCAAGTGGATCCACAGCGACTGTATCGCCGAGGCGTGCGGCATCGCACCGTTTGACGAGGCGTTTTATACGGCGTTCGGGAACTATGTCCGCGCCGCCGCGGAGAGCGGGCAGACCATGGCGTACATACCGATGTTCACGCCGCCGCTCGATACTGCCGTCGGCACGGAGCGCCTGACTGTCCAGAGTGTCGGCGTGATCGAGACGAAAGACGGGTATTGCTTCGACTTCACGCGGTTTGACCGGCTCATCGACATCTGCCGCGCGGCGGGCATCCGCTATTTTGAACTGTCGCACCTGTTCACGCAGTGGGGGGCGGAGAAGTGCCCTAAGATCATGGTGACGCGCCCCGACGGGTCGGAATACCGCCGTTTCGGCTGGGATACCCCGTCCGACGGCGACGACTATACGGCGTTCCTTGCCGCCTTCCTTCCGGCGCTTGTCGAGCATGTGAAAGCCCTCGGCATTTTCGACGTGACCTATCTGCACCTCTCTGACGAGCCGTCGGGCAGCCACCTCGATCGGTATATCTGCCTTTATGAGACCGTGAAACGGTACGCCGATGGGCTACCGGTCATGGACGCGCTCAGCGACTTCGCCTTTGCGGAGCGGGGCGTCCCCGATCTGCCCGTGGTGGATGTGGGGCATGAGGTGCCGTTCGTCGAGCATCAGGTGCCGTTTTTGCTGTACTACGCCTGCAATAACGACCGAGATAACCAGCCCAACATCTTTATGAGCTTCCCGCACCTGCGTGTGCGCGTCCTCGGGATTATGCTGTATATCACCGGCGCCAAAGGGTTTTTGCATTGGGGCTTCAATTTCTACCACACGGCGCTGTCGCTCCGCCACATCGATCCGTATCGCTCCTGCGACGGCGGGGAGACGTTCCCTGCGGGCGACCCCTTCGCCGTGTACCCTGACGGCGGGCTTGGCGTGTACAGCTCGGTCAGACAGGAGATCTTTACGCTGGCCATGCAGGATTACCGCCTGCTCCTAACCGCCGACAGGCTGTTCGGGCGCGCGTGGGTGCTTTCGCTCCTGCATCGTCACGGCTTCCGCTCCCTCACCGATTATACCCACGCAGAGAGCGATTTTGACGCGTTGCTGCTGGGATTGAATACCGCGATTGCGGAGAAAAAACGGGAATACTGACAATGAACAGAATGACAGAGAACGACGCATTTTTCAGCGAACTTGTGCCCCATTTCGCTATGGACGGGGCGTATGTCTCCTGCGTCCGCTACGGCGCGGGGCATATCAACGACACCTTTTGCCTGACGGTGGAGAGGGAGGGGCGGCAGACCCGCTATATCCTCCAGCGCATCAATCACCGCCTGTTCAAAAACGTCGGGGAGCTCATGCACAACATCGAACTCGTGACGGCGTTCTGCCGCGAGAGCGTACTCGCCCGCGGCGGCGACCCCGCGCGCGAGTGCCTGCAGATTGTGCCGACAAAGACGGGAGAAAGCTACTATTTTGACGGCACGGACTATTTCCGCGTCTATGTGTTCATCGAGGGGGCGACGACCTATCAGTCGGTGCGCGCACCCCGGGACTTCTACGAGAGCGCGGTGGCATTCGGTCGCTTTGCCTCGCTCCTCGCAAAGTTCGACGCGTCGCAGCTCTATGAGGTCCTGCCCGATTTCCATAACACCCGCGTGCGGTACCGGAACTTCCTCGCCGCCGTGGAGGCAGACGTCTGCGGGCGGGCACGTGAGGTAGAGCGGGAGATCACATGGGTAAAAGAGCATTCCTCTCTGTGCGGGAAGATCGTCGACAGAATTGAGAGCGGGGAAATACCGCTCCGCGTGACGCACAACGATACCAAGCTCAATAACGTCATGCTGGACGATCAGACGGGGGAGGGGCTCGCGGTCATTGACCTCGATACGGTCATGCCCGGGTCGCTGTGCTACGACTTCGGCGACAGCATCCGCTTCGGCTGCAACTCCGGCGCGGAGGACGAGCCCGATCTCACCCGGGTGCATTTCCGCTTTGACCTCTATGAGACCTACCTTGCGGGGTACCTCTCCGCCGTCGGCGACGGTATCACGGAGACGGAGCGGCGGTATCTCGCCATGGGCGCGATCCTCATGACCTACGAGTGCGGGATGCGGTTCCTTACCGATTACCTCGAAGGGGATGTGTACTTCCGCACGACGCGCCCGGGGCAGAACCTCGACCGCGCGCATACGCAGTTCCGCATGGTCGATGAGATGCTCGTGGTCTACGACCGTATGCTCGCCGCGGCGACAAAACCATTCCACGGCAAACCCCGCCGCCGCTGAGCGGGAAGCCCTTTGCGGAGCAATCATCACCGAAAGGATCGACCTTCACGCCATCAAAAAAACGGAGAGTGTTTCCGTATCGGAAGCACTCTCCGTTTCATTTTTGGCGATCCGTGCGCTGCCGGGACATTTTCGGTACAGCAGGTGTGATATAGTTTTCTCAGGAACGGGAAAGGAAGTCGATTATGGATCGGTTTGACAAAGTCATCGGTTACGAGAGAGAAAAAGAGGAACTGTTCAACGAATTTTGTAACGGCTGGTTTGACGCGAATTTTGATGAAACAGCAAAACAACGTGCGCTGTTCAAAAATGATAGTTCCGAGAATGAAACTTCCATGAAGCAGAAATATGACAGTTATGGCGGCAACGGTCACGGCTCGGTTTTTGTTTACCAATATTT
>SFZB01000089.1 GCA_004558975.1 bacterium | reverse complement strand
CCAACTGAACTACACCCCTATCGGATGCTTTTTTAAGCGAGAATGATTGTAGCATATTTTTTGCGCTTTGGCAAGCCTTTTTTCGTATTTTTATCAATTTGTCAAAAAGAAACGGCGCGCCGTGGGGCGCGCCGAAACGTTTCGTACGGGATTTTGTCGGAATCCCGTTTGAGATTTTATCGGAAATTCTGTATGCGGCTTTGTCTGCAAAACCGATAGCACTTTTTGCTTAGTAGGCAATCTTCGATTCGATATACGCCTTGACATCGCCGATCGGCATACGAACCTGCTCCATGGTATCACGGTCACGCACGGTCACACAGCCGTCGTTCTCCTTGGTGTCGAAGTCATAGGTGATGCAGAACGGCGTACCGATCTCGTCCTGACGGCGGTAGCGCTTACCGATGGAACCGGCAACGTCGAAATCGCAGTTCATCACTTTGGAGAGGTCGGTGTACAGCGGCATCGCGTCCTCAGCGAGTTTCTTCGAGAGCGGCAACACCGCGCACTTCACGGGCGCGAGCGCCGGATGCAGGTGCAGAACCACGCGCGTATCGCCCTCGGCGATCTCCTCTTCGTCATAAGCATCGACGAGGAACGCCAGCACGCTACGCTCGACCCCGAGGCTCGGCTCGATGACATACGGGATATACTTTTCCCCGCTCTCCTGATCGAAATATTCCATCGACTGCCCGGAGACGGTCTGGTGCTGGGTCAGGTCATAGTCGGTACGGTCGGCGACACCCCAGAGCTCGCCCCACCCGAACGGGAACAGGAACTCGAAGTCGGTCGTCGCCTTGGAATAGAAGCACAGCTCCTCGGGCGAGTGGTCGCGCAGACGCAGATTCTCCTCCCGCATCCCGAGCCCGAGCAGGAACTCGCGGCAGAAGTTGCGCCAGTAAGCAAACCATTCAAGGTCCGTCCCCGGCTTGCAGAAGAACTCCAGTTCCATCTGCTCAAACTCGCGCACGCGGAAGATGAAGTTACCGGGCGTGATCTCGTTACGGAACGATTTGCCGATCTGCCCGATACCGAACGGGATCTTTTTCCGGGAAGAGCGCTGCACATTCACGAAGTTCGTGAAAATGCCCTGTGCCGTCTCGGGGCGCAGGTACACCGTGTTCTTCGCGTCCTCGGTCACGCCCTGGAACGTCTTGAACATCAGGTTGAACTGGCGGATATCCGTGAAATTGTGCTTGCCGCAGGTCGGGCACGGCACTTTATGCTCGTCGATGAACGCCTTCATCTCCGCCTGGCTCATGGCGTCGATCGGCTTCTCCAGCGTCACGCCCTCGGCGGCGCAGTAATCCTCAATCAGTTTGTCCGCGCGGAAACGCTCATGGCACTCGCGACAGTCCATCAGCGGGTCGGAAAAGCCCGCGAGGTGCCCGGACGCCACCCACGTCTGCGGGTTCATCAGAATCGCGGCGTCGAGCCCGACGTTGTACGGGTTCTCCTGCACGAACTTCTTCCACCACGCGCGTTTGACGTTGTTTTTGAACTCCACCCCGAGAGGGCCGTAGTCCCAGGTGTTCGCAAGCCCCCCGTAGATCTCGGAACCCGCGAAAATAAAGCCGCGTCCCTTACAAAGGGCTACGATTTTGTCCATGGTCTTTTTGGTGTTTTCCATGTTGTGTCTCCGTCTTATTCTCTATTTGAATTTATATCATCGCAAAGTAAGATCCCGTCCCGCGCGGCGGTAGGGCGCACCGTCACAAGCTCGCCGTGCCGATCTCCCCCGAACGCCACTTCCGCTTCCAAAAAAGCGTCGGTATGTCCGCGCCATACATCGCCCTCGTGTGTTTCAAGGAGGAGCCGCAATTCCGGCGCCGCCTTGACGATCCCATCAAGAATTTCGTCACGAATTTCATGCCCGAGGGTGATCAGGCGGTGACTGCGCTCCGCCTTGACCTCCTCCGGCACCTGATCCGGGAAGTCTGCCGCAGGCGTGTTCTTCCGTCTGGAATAGGCAAACACGTGCATCGTGAGGAAACGTGCCTCACGGGCAAACGCCATCGTCTCGCAAAACTCGCGCTCGCCCTCACCGGGGAAACCGACCATCATATCGGTCGTGAACTGCACATCGGACATCACGGCACGTACCCGCGCGAGCGCCGCGAGAGCCTGTCCCGCGTTGTAGCGGCGTTTCATCGCACGGAGCACGGCGTCCGAGCCGCTCTGCATGCTGAGATGAAAATGCGGCGTCACGGTACGGAGCGCGCCGAGACGCTCACAGAAGCGCTCCGACATCAGCTCCGGCGAGAGCGAACCCAGCCGGATGCGGTCAACGAGGTGCCGCGATTCCAACTCTTCGAGCAGATCAATCAGGCGGTAATCGCCGAGGTCGGCGCCGTAGGACGCCGTCTCAATCCCGGTCAGAACCACCTCACGCGTGCCGCCGCGGGCGAGCGTCTCCACCTCGGCAAAGACGTCCTCCGGTCGCTTGGACCGCACATGGCCGCGGGCACCGGGAATGGCGCAATAGGTGCATCGGCACTCGCACCCGTCCTCGATCTTCACATAAGCGCGCGTGCGCGGCGACGCCTCAACATGCATGGGCTCAAACGGTGCCGATTCCAGGTCGGAAACGTCGACAGTCACCGCGCCCCCGGCACAAGGAGGAGCCGAGAGCTGCGCCACCGCGCGGGCGGCGATCCCCATTTTTCCATACGAGCCGGTCACGCCCGTGACCCCCTCGATCGCGGCAACATCGCCGGGCGAGGTCTGCGCATAACAGCCGGTCACATAAATGAGCGCCGCCGGGTTCAGGCGACGGGCACGGCGGATACACTGCCGCGACTTGCGGTCAGCCTCCCCCGTCACGGTACAGGTATTGATGACATACACGTCACAGACTTCATCAAACGGGCGGCGGACAAAGCCCCGACGCTCGAAGTCCTCGGCGATCGCCTCGGTCTCGTACTGCGAAACCTTGCATCCGAGCGTACACAGCCCGACGGTATACTGCTCCACGCGATCCCCTCCCCCTGTCTCTTACCCGAATATTGTAGCATACTCCACCCGCTTTGTAAAGTACCGGCGACGAGTTTCTCTGCGCGCACGCACGAATATTTAGAAAAAAGTATTGACAACGGAGACTCGTTCCTTTATAATAATCATGTTGTGAATACGCGAACCTACGCGGTACCTGTCGGTTACCGACTATCGAAAGAGGAGGTGCTAAAATGAAAAGAACCTATCAGCCTAAAAAACTCCACAGACAGAAAGTACACGGCTTCATGAAGAGAATGTCCACCAAAAACGGCCGCAAAGTCCTCGCCGCAAGAAGAGCAAAGGGCA
>SFZB01000025.1 GCA_004558975.1 bacterium | reverse complement strand
ACATTTTCCTTGAGTTGCTCGTTCACAAAAGCCTCAATCTTATCCATTGTGAGACCCTCCTTAAAAATATCGGACATTCATACCGAGTCGCAGAGGACTGTCCTACTCGCCGTTTTGACACGACGCATTTTATTATAACGACATTTTTGACAAAAATCAATAGGTAACGCAAAAAAGTTTTTCGTTTTTTCGGAAAGATACGCAGTTGTATTTTCCGTATGCGTGTGTTATTATATATAAGATATGTTTTCGCCACGGAAACGCCGTTTTATGTCAAACAAAAGGAGACTTTTATGTCCGATCTTTCAAACGGTGATACCTTCTTCCCCGAAGAAACACCGCCGGAGCCAGCGAAACAGGTGGCACCCGACCGTCGCCGTCTGATCGCGGGGACGCTCTTTGAATATGTCGAACTCATTGTCATCACCGTCTGCGTGCTCCTCTTCGCCGCACTGTTCCTTTTTCGCCATACGGTGGTAGACGGCAGTTCCATGGAGCCGACGCTCAAAAACAGCGAACACCTCATCATCTCCGACCTGTTTTACAAGCCGCAGGTTGGCGATATTGTGGTTTTTGAAAGCGCAGTGGAGACCGGGCTCGATGAGCCGCTCATCAAACGCGTCATCGCGGTCGAGGGGCAAACCGTCCGTATTGACCAAAGCGGTGTCTCCGTCGACGGCAAAATCATCGCCGCCGGGGCGGATTACCTCGACTACAACAATCGCCTGTACGGACGTTATGCCGTCTCGGACATGCCGCTCTATTCGGACGAGGAGGGGATTTACTACCTCTATTCGGTCGGCGAGGGCGAGTGCTTCGTCATGGGAGATAACCGCTTCAATTCCCACGACAGCCGCGTGTTCGGTGCCATCAGCGAAGACTGCATCCTCGGGCGGGCGGTACTGCGCATTCTGCCGCTTGACAAATTCGGAGGGCTCGACTGATGCCGGATATCAAACAAATACAGTGGTTCCCCGGGCACATGGCGAAAACGCGCCGTCTCATGAAAGAGTCCCTGCCCGATGTGGATATCGTACTCGAGCTTCTCGACGCGCGGATCCCCTACAGTTCCAAAAACCCGGAAATCAAGAAGATCATCGGTGACAAGCCAATCGTGACCATTCTCAACAAGGCATCGCTCGCCGACCCGAAAGTGACCGCCGACTGGTGCCGCTGGTACCGGGCGAACGTCAATCCGTGTGTGACGCTCGACTGTCTCACGGGAGAAGGCGTCACCGATCTTAAGAATACCGTGCGCGAGGTACTCGCCGACAAGATCGCACGCTACCGCGACCGCGGTATGGAGGGGCGACGGCTCAAAGCCATGATCGTCGGCATTCCGAACGTCGGCAAGTCCTCGCTCATCAACCGCCTCGCCGGCGGCAAGCACGCCAAAGTGGAAAACCGCCCGGGCGTCACACTCACGAAACAATGGGTCTCGACCGATATCGGGCTTTCCCTGCTCGATATGCCGGGGGTCCTTTGGCCGAAGTTCGATGAAAAGCGTGTCGGGGAGAATCTCGCCGCGACGGGTGCTATCCGCGATCAGATCCTCGATGTGGAAGAGGTCGCGATGATCCTCGCCCTGCGGATCGCCGAAGTCGCGCCCGACCTGCTCGCGGCGCGATACCGTCTTGCCCCGGGCGAGTACGAAGATCTCGACGCTTACGACCTCACCGAACTGATCGGAAAAAAGCGCGGATTCCTCATGGCGGGCGGCGCCGTCAATTTCCGTCGCACGGCGGAAACCCTGCTCGACGAATTCCGCTCCGGCAAGATCGGCAGGATCTCTCTCGAAAAACCGAAAGGAGCCGTCTGATATGCCTGACTATTCTTTTGAACTCGCTGCCCGCGATGCCGGCTATCGGCATGTCTGCGGCATTGACGAAGCCGGGCGCGGTCCTCTCTCGGGTCCTGTCGTCGCTGCGGCTTGCGTTTTGGAGCCGGGCACCGAAATCCCGGGACTCAACGATTCCAAAAAACTGACCCCGAAAAATCGCGACCTGCTCTATGATCTCGTCATCGAGCGCGCGACCGATTTTGCCGTCGGATTCGCCACGCCGGAGGAGGTCGACAGGATCAATATACTGAACGCGACGATGCTCGCCATGCGGCGCGCCATCGCCGCACTGAAAGAACCGGCAGACTATGCGCTGGTCGACGGAAACTGTATCCGCGATTACCCGATCCCTGCCCGGGCGATCATCAAAGGAGATTCCCTCTCCATGTCCGTCGCCGCGGCGAGCATCCTCGCAAAAGTCACAAGAGATCGCCTGTGCCTCGAAGATGATCGGCAGTATCCGATGTACGGTTTTGCAAAACATAAGGGTTACGGCACGGCAGAACACATCGCCGCCCTGCGTACTTACGGTCCCTGCCCGATCCACCGCAAAACATTTCTGAAGTTTCTCGACAACTGATGTTCCGTCTCTTTCGCAAACGGACGGGGGCAAAATCCCCTGCCCGACGCACCGGGGACTACGGAGAACAGCAAGCCGTCGCTTATTTGAAACAAAACGGTTTCCGTATCCGCGCTCGGAATGTGCAATACGAAGGGCGTGAGGAACTGGACATTGTCGCAGAGGACAGAACCACCCGACGGTTCGTCGAAGTCAAGACAAGACGGCAAGTCCCTGACGCGGAAAACCGCTACGGAACCCCGATGACCGCCGTTACGGCAGAAAAGCGGCGGCACCTCCTGAATGCCGCGCGGCGCTATACGGCGGCACACCCGACGCGGAAAGTCGCCCTGTTCGATATTGTCGAAGTGTACATTGACCCCGCCGCCGAAGAGCCGACCGTGCTCGCCATGCGACATCATTCGGACGCCTTCCGCGCCTGACACATATCCTGTCATGCCGGAGGTAACAGTATGGATTTATGGATTCTGCACGCCGATACCCCTTACCGCATGTACCGCGAGAAGCGGTCGTTTTCCGATCCCGCACTACACGTTAATGCAGACACGCTGCGTCCCTGTGATCGAACCGTCGTGTGTTTTGCCTTTTGGGCGGACAAACGGGAGAGTGACGAAGCCGCATGGCAATCCTGCCTCTCCATGTATGAGGACGCAACGGAAAAACTCAAAAATGCGCCCTGTCATGTGATCTTTTCCATCGAAGACGCGCGGATCCTCTCTGTACAGACGCGGGCACGGTTGGCACGACTGCGGCGCCGCGGAATACGGATCCTGACACCTTTCTGGAGCGGTCGCAACCGATTCGGTGGAGCGCATGATACCGAAGCGAGACTGACCCCAGACGGACGACGACTCTGCGCCGACGCTATGACGCTCGGGATGCTCCTCGACGTCTCTCATGCCTCGCGGCGAAGCTTCGACGACATGGCAGAGATCGCCCGCGGCGTGAGAATGCCGCTCCTCGCCACACATTCCAATTTTTTTGCCGTCACACCGCATTCGCGGAATCTTACGGACGCGGAAGCCCTGACAATCGCCGGGAGCGGTGGGGTCATCGGGCTGTCTCTCGTCCCCGCCCATACCGGCGGGACGCCGGACGTCTCCGCGCTTTTTGCCCATATCGACCACGGGATCGCGCTCGGAATCGGAGATGCTCTCGCCGTCGGCGGCGATTTTGACGGAACGGACGCCCTTGCCGCCTCCCTGCATAACGCCGGTGACCTGGCAGAGGTTCTGCTCCCTGCCATGACGGCAAGATACGGCGAGGACTTCACACAACGCTTTTTTTACGGGAACGCACTCGAACGACTCGGTGCGTACCTGCTACAGTCTAAAGACAAGTAAAGGATACCGCTATGGTTTACACAGGCACCAGAACCCCCTCGACACACACCGTCTCCGCCGCAGAGGCAATCAAAGAAGGGCTTTCCCCGGACGGCGGGCTGTATATGCCGATGGAACTCCCCATACTCACACTCGCCGAAATCGAAGTGCTTCTGACGAAGAGTTACGCGGCGCGTGCGGCATACATACTCGGAAAATACCTTACGGATTACTCTACGGAGGAGCTGCGTGAAGACTGCTCCGGCGCGTATGCCGAAGCAAGGTTCCCCGGCGGAGCGGCGCCTGTACGTCGCCTCGATGACGAGACATATATGCTCGAGCTCTGGCACGGTCCGACCGCCGCCTTCAAGGACATGGCGCTCCAGATTATGCCGCGCCTGCTCTCCCGCGCCCTTGTCAAGACGGGTGAAAAGCGCACGGCGCTGATCCTCGTCGCGACCTCCGGCGACACGGGCAAAGCGGCGCTCGAGGGCTACCGCGACATTCCCGGCACCAAAATTCAGGTGTTTTACCCGGTCGACGGCGTATCCGAGGTACAGAAACTGCAGATGATGACGCAGGAGGGCAAAAATGTCTCCGTCGCGGCGATCCGCGGTAACTTCGACGATGCCCAAAGCGGTGTAAAACGCATTTTTGCCGATGAGGACACCAAATCGGCGCTGAACGAACACGGCGTTTTCCTCTCGAGCGCAAACTCGATCAACTGGGGCAGACTTGCCCCGCAGATCGTCTATTATGTATCCGCCTACTGCGATATGGTTCGAAACGGCGCAATTCAACTCGGCGAACTGATGGATGTCTGCGTCCCGACCGGCAATTTCGGGAACATTTTCGCGGCGTATCTGGCGAAGCGCATGGGACTGCCGATCGACCGCCTCATCTGCGCCTCCAACACCAATAACGTACTGACGGAATTTCTTACGACGGGTGTCTATGACCGCAACCGCACCTTCCACACCACGATGTCGCCGTCCATGGACATTCTGATCTCCTCCAATCTCGAACGCCTGCTCTACCTGCTCTTCGGACACGAAAGAACGGCATCCTGCATGCGCTCGCTCGCCGAAACGGGACGGTATGAACTCACCCCGGCGGAGCTCGCCGCCGTGCAGAGAACATTCGTCGGCTACTGCACCGATGAGGACGGAACGCGAAAGACCCTGTGCGAGACATGGGAGGACAGGCATTATCTCGCCGACCCGCACACCGCCGTGGCGCTCGGCGCCGCGCGGCAATACCAAAGAGACCATGGCGCAAAGAGAAAGCTTCTCGTTGCCTCCACGGCCTCCCCGTATAAGTTTGCCTATGACGTATACCGTTCCCTCTTCGACGAAACGCCCTCCGACGGGCTCGCCGCGCTGACCATGCTCACGGAAAAGACCGGTGTCGCCATTCCCGCGCCGCTCGGACATATCGCCGAGCGCACGGTACGTTTCACCGGTGTGATAGACGCCGACGAAATGCCGGCAGAGGTACTGCGCTTCGCTTCAGACGTCGATTAACCCTCGGTCTTGGGACGGAACGTCACGCACAGCGTCTCGGACGAGCAGCACGCGGACGTCGGTCCGACGGCGATCTCCGGTGCCGTGCATTCATTCGCCTTGTCGTGGTAAACGCATTTTTCCACACTGCAAACGACGCCTTTGATGTGTTTGCAACCGCACTTGTTTTCTTCTTTCATGGGATGCCTCCGCAATATAAGATTTCGGGCTTTGCCCTTATCAGTATGCGCGGTATGCGCCCCTTTTACACCTGAAAAACGGAGACGATATGGCTCTTTATGTAATCGCTGACCTGCATCTCTCCTGCGCCGCCGAAACCGACAAATCCATGGAGGTGTTCGGCGACCGCTGGGCGAATTATACCGAACGGCTGTACCGCAACTGGACGCATCTCGTCGCGCCGGAGGATACCGTCATTGTACCGGGCGACATTTCATGGGCGCTGACACTCCCGGAAGCGCGCAAGGATCTGGCATTCATCGACCGTCTGCCGGGGAAAAAAATCCTCATGAAAGGCAACCATGATTTTTGGTGGTCTTCCATGAAAAAGTTGGAAAGCTTTTGCGAAGAGAACGGTTTTTCCACGCTCTCTTTCCTGTATCACAATGCGTGCCGCGTCGAGGGGAAGATCGTCGCCGGCACACGCGGCTGGCTCTGGGCGGAAAACGCGGAAAAAGCCGACCCCGAAGGGCAGAAGATCCTCGCCCGCGAAGCGCTCCGGCTGGAGATGAGCCTCGCAGCGGCGCGGCGGCTCCGGGAAGGAACGCCGGACTGTGAGGTCATCGCATTCTTTCATTATCCGCCCGTCTGGAACGGCGCGGTCTGCCCTGCCCTCACCGAGCCGCTCCGGCGGGAGGGCATCCGCCGATGCTATTTCGGGCATATACACGGCGTCGCGGGCGCACGCAGAATCACCGAGGACGGCATTACTTACTGTCTGACATCTGCGGATGCACTCGATTTTACCCCCTGTTTTATCCCGCCCGATCCGTAAAAAGCGATACAAAATCACCCGACTGCCCGAAAAAAGAAAAATTTCCCGACAAAGTCTTGACTTATTATTTATAATCTTATAAAATAGTTTGGCTATGCAAAAATGAACTTACAAACCACACGGAGGTATCAAACCCTATGAGTCTTTCCAAAAAGGAACTGACCGAAAAGAATCAGTATGAGATCGAATTCACCGTTGATGCGGCTGCTTTTGCCGCCGCCGTGGATCGCGCATACAAAAAGAATGTGAAGAAGATCAAGATCGACGGCTTCCGCCCCGGCAAAGCACCGCGCCATATCATCGAGCGCGTGTACGGCAAAGAGGTCTTCTACGATGACGCCATCAACGACGTCCTGCCCGACGCATATGAAGCCGCGGTGAAGGAAGCAGAGCTCGATCCTGTCGGTCAGCCCGAGATCGAGGTGGTCTCCATGGGTGACGGTATCACCTTCAAGGCAAAAGTCGGTGTCAAGCCTGTGTTCGAACTGACCGGCTACATCGGCATCAAGGCGGAAAAGAAAGTCAAGCGTGTCCTGAAAAAGGATATCGACGAAGAACTGGAGCGCGTCCGTAAGCGCAACGCCCGTACCATCGAAATCACCGACCGTGCGGCGGCAGACGGCGACACGGTCAATATCGACTATGCCGGCACCGTGGACGGGGTTGCTTTCGATGGCGGCACCGCGCAGGGGCAGACGCTGAAGCTCGGCAGCGGGCAGTTTATCCCCGGCTTCGAGGAACAGATCGTCGGCAAGGAGATCGGCACCGAATTTGACGTGAACGTCACCTTCCCGACCGAATACCATGCAGAAGAGCTCGCCGGCAAAGCCGCTGTGTTCCACTGCAAGCTGAACGGCATCACGACCGAAGAGCTCCCGGCGCTCGATGACGAATTTGCGAAAGATATTTCCGAATTTGACACGCTGGAAGAATATAAAGCCGATGTCAAGGCAAAACTTCAGGAGAAAAACGCCAAGGCGGCAGACGATGAAGTCGAGCAGAAGATCTGCGAGGCGCTCATCGCGCTCGTCCCCGACGAGATTCCGGAAGTCATGTATGTGCAGGAGACCGAGAACTTCGTGCGCGACCAGGACAACCGCCTGCGCATGAACGGCCTCGACCTCAAGACCTACCTGCAGTATATGCACATGACCCTCGACGATCTGCGTAAGCAACTCCGCCCGCAGGCCGAGAAACAGGTCAAACTGCGTCTTGCCCTCGAGACCATCGCAAGGCAGGAGAAGCTTACGGTTGCCGACGAGGATATCGAAGCCGAATATACCCGTATCTCCGAAGCATACAATGTCCCCGTGGATCAGGTGAAGTCCATGGTGGCACGCGAGGATATCGAGAAAGATATGCTCGTCAAGGCGGCGATGGAATTCGTCAAGTCCAAAGCCATCACCAAGGCTCCCGCCAAGGCGAAAACCGCCGAGGCGCAGGAACAGTAATCACGGGCGCGGGGGTCTCCCCCGCGCTACCTGACAAAACGTCCCGTCAAACACAAAGGAGGATCCATTATGGCACTTGTCCCAATGGTTATCGAACAGACGAACCGCGGCGAACGCTCCTACGACATTTTCTCGCGACTTCTCAACGACCGCATTGTGTTCCTTGCCGATGAGGTCAACGACACGACGGCATCTCTCGTCGTCGCGCAGATGCTCTACCTCGAAGCGCAGGATCCCGACAAGGATATCAACTTCTATATCAACAGCCCCGGAGGCTCCATTTCCGCCGGTATGGCGATCTACGACACCATGCACTTCATCAAGTGCGATGTATCGACCATCTGCCTCGGCATGGCGGCGAGCATGGGCGCTTTCCTGCTCTCTTCCGGCACGCCCGGTAAGCGGCTCGCGCTCCCGAACAGCGAGATCATGATTCACCAGCCTCTCGGCGGTACGCAGGGACAGGCGACGGACATCAAAATCCATGCGGAGCACATCGTCCGTATCCGCGAGAGAATGAACCGTATCCTCTCCGAGCAGACGGGCAGACCCTATGAGGAAATCTGCCGCGACACCGAGCGCGACAACTTCATGACAGCACAGCAGGCTCTGGAATACGGCCTTGTCGATAAGGTCGTAGAAAAGCGCGCCTAACCCGAACGAGGGACTGTCGCACACGCCGTGCGGCGGTCCCTTACTTAGTCAAGAAAGGAACACTGACGATATGCCAACATTCGGTAAGAACGGGGACGTGCGCCGTTGCGCCTTCTGCGGCAGGACGGAGCATCAGGTACTCTGCCTGATCCCCTCCCCCACCGGCATTTATATCTGCGATGACTGCGTAGACGCCTGCGAGGATCTGCTCAATCGGGCGGACGCGGAGTCGAAGGGCGAAGCGGCGGAACCGCTGACAGCGGACACGCTCCCGAAACCGCAGGAAATCAAAGCCATGCTCGATGAACACGTCATCGGGCAGGACGCGGCAAAGCGCGTTCTCGCGGTCGCCGTCTATAACCACTACAAGCGCATCCTCCGCCTCGACCAGAAAGAACAACGCAAAAAGACGCGCGAGCGTTTCAATGAGGGGAATCCGACAGAGACGCCCGCGGAAAAGCCCGCAGAGGACGACGTTGAATTGCAGAAGTCGAACGTCCTGCTCCTCGGCCCCACCGGCGTCGGGAAAACCTATCTCGCGCAGACGCTGGCGCGCTCCTTCCGCGTGCCTTTCGCCATCGCGGACGCGACGACCCTGACGGAAGCGGGGTATGTCGGTGAAGACGTCGAGAACATTCTTCTCCGTCTGATCCAAGCGGCAGACTATGATGTGGAACGCGCGGAGCGCGGCATCATCTATATCGACGAAATCGACAAGATCTCGCGTCGGAGCGAAAACCGCTCGATTACCCGCGACGTCTCCGGTGAGGGTGTCCAGCAGGCACTGCTCAAGATCATTGAGGGCACGGTCGCGAACGTCCCTCCGCAGGGCGGCAGAAAACACCCGAATCAGGAATTCATCCAGATCCACACTGAGAACATTCTCTTTATCTGCGGCGGCGCATTTGACGGGCTCGAACAGATTATTGAGCAACGGCGCGGGCAAAAGACCATCGGGTTCTCCGGCGACGTCAAGACGAAGAGCGAGCGCCTCGCGCGCGGCTCCTATGCCGACGTCACGGCGCATGATATCGTCAAGTACGGTCTAATCCCCGAATTGGTCGGTCGTCTCCCCGTCATCACAACGCTCGACAACCTCGACGAAGAAGCGCTGGTGCGGATCCTCCGTGAACCGAAGAACGCGCTCTTCAAGCAGTATCAGAAACTGTTTGAAATGGAGGGGGTCGAACTCGTTTTTGAGGAGGACGCCTTCCGTGCGGTCGCGCACCTTGCCATCGAGCGGGAGACCGGCGCGCGCGGTTTGCGCTCCATTATGGAGTCGATCATGCTCGACCCGATGTACAACATTCCCTCCGACGGCAATGTGAAGCGTGTGATCGTCACCGCAGATTACGTCCGCGGCAAGGGTGATCTCATCATTGAGAAAAAAGAAGCCTGAAACTTCTCGCATCGTATCCGAAACGTATAAAATCCCCGGGACGCAATTTCTGCGTCCCGGGTGTTTTTTGATTCGTTTTTGATGGTTCTCTTCCAAAATGACAGCGGTCAGCGCTTGTTTTCCCGACGAAAGAGGAGCGGGGTCGTGCCGAGGGTCGTGCGGAACAATTTACTGAAATAGTTCCCGCTCCCGAGCCCGACTTCTTCGGCGACCTCCGAGACGGGGGCATCGCCCTCGAGAAGCAGAATCATGCCGTGGTTGATACGCACGGAATTGATATAATCGACCGTCGTCTTCCCGATACTGTCACGGAACAGTTTGGTGTAATAATCAGGCGTGACGCGCAGATATTCCGCCAGTTCGGGGACGGACATCTTCTCTCTGTAATGGGCGTCGATGTAGTTGAGGCTGTCGCGCAGACGCAGGACGTTGTGATAGATCACGCGGTCGTTCTCGCGCGTCGCGCTGTAGGATGCGATAATCTGCGCCATCATGTAGTCGATCTGCGCGCGGATACGGAGCGAATAGCAAAGGTCACGCGTCACATATTCCTCGTAGCAGGTCTCAAACGTGCTGACGAGAGACTCATAGAGGGGGGCATCGGGGGTGTATCGGTTCTCCCGCGTGCGCGACTGGATCAGGAGCATATAGAAGAGGTCGCGGTCGATGCTCTCCGGCAATTCCTCGAGAAAATCGGTATCAAAATAGATACTGCCGACGGTGGCGGAACCGCCCTCCGCTGTCACGGTACGTACCATGTCGGGGGCGAGAAAACAAAGTTCCCCCTCGGAGGCGGTAAAGCAACACATCGCGGTCTGCACCGTCACCGTGCCGCGGCGAACGAACAAAAGCTCCATGCAGCCGGCATGGCGCGCGGCGCGCAGGAGGGCGCCAGCCCCCGATGCCTCTTTCGCCCCGAATACGAATCTATGCCCCATGATTTCCTCCGACTCCGTTTCTGTACCAATACTATACCACATATTGCGGTAAAAGTAAAGAAAATATCGGAATCGTGCGAAAATTGTTTTTTGGGCTTATTCTTCGCGGCGGCGGTGCAGGCGGAAGAAGCACCGTCTGACAAAATCGACGGGAATCACCGTCACGGCGAGGAGCGCGATCCGCGCAAGGTCGAGCGGCGCCGGCGGCACCGTTCGGAACAGTTCTCCCCCGAAATACAGCATAGCAAGTTGGACGCCGAGAATGAACGTCATTATGAACAGAAAAGGCTTATTGCGTCCGATTGCAGAAAAGAGATTCATACGCTCGCTCCGGGCGGCGAAGCAATTTGCAATCCCGCAGAAGATAAAGAGCGCGAAGAACAGCGTCAGGAAATAGACCTCGCTTGTCGCCCGGTGGAAGGTGCGCGCCGTCCACGGCGACGCCAGAAACCACGCGCAGACAGCGAGCGTATAGGTGCCTGTGACGGCAATCTGATGCACCATCGCCCCCGAGAGGATCTTCTCTTCCCGCTTTTTCGGTTTTTCGTGCATATACATGGCGAGTGGCGGCTCTCCGGCAAACGCAAGTCCGCCGAGGGTGTCCATGATGATATTGACCCAGAGCATCTGGAGAATCGTCACCGGGCTCTCGATCCCGATGAACTGCCCGAACAGCGACACGCCGACGGCACAAAGATTCATCGTCAACTGGAACGTAATGAACTTGCGAATTGACTTGAAAATGGTGCGCCCGTAAAGCACCGTGCGGGCGATCGAGGCGATATTATCGTCAAGAATCACGATATCCCCCGCCTCACGGGCGATATCGGTGCCGCTCCCCATCGCGAAACCGACGTCCGCGAGTTTGAGAGACGGGGCGTCGTTTACGCCGTCACCCGTCATACCGGCGACCAGCCCCCGCATCTGCGCGGCGCGCACAAGGCGCGATTTGTCCCCGGGCAACGCGCGATAGACGACGGCGAGGCGGTCGAGGCGGGCGGACAACTCTTCGTCCGAGAGTGCGGCGAGTTCTTCCCCACCGAGGACACTGCCCTCCACGCCGCAATAAATGCCCGATTCCCGCGCGATTGCGACTGCAGTCTCCTTTGCATCGCCCGTCACCATGACGACGCGCACACCGGCACGATGCAGGCGTCCGACGGCCTCGGGTGCTTCCCGACGGACACGATCCCGCAGAATCACGGCGCCGAGGAGCGTCAGGGGCGGGAGAGCGGCGGTATCGCCGCTCCCGGCGTCGCTTCGGCAAAGGAGCAACAGGCGCTCCCCCTGCGACGCACAGCGATGCAGTTCATATTCAAACTTCTGCCGTTCCTTTGCCCCCATGAGGCGGACGCTGCCGTCCGCCGTGAGGCGCGAGACGACGCGCGGCAAAAGCACTTCGGGTGCCCCTTTGCAGAGGATCCCGGAGGCGGTCACGGTCGCCGCGTACTTCCGCTCGCTCGAGAACGGGAGGCGCGCCCGCACGGCGGGCGGGGTCACTGTCTCATCGTAAAAGAAGGAAAGGCAGGCTCTGTCCGTCGCGTTCCCGCCGACGGCGCCCTTGTCGGTCATGGCGCTGTCGCTGTTGCCCATGACGCAGGTCGAGAGAGCATGCGCGAGGGCGGGGCTGGCGGAGAGCGCACGCGGCGTTTTATAGAGGACGCAGTCGCCGCTGAGAACCCCGAGGACGCTCATCTTCCCTTCCGTGAGGGTACCCGTCTTATCGGTAAACAGAATGTTCATGCTCCCCGCCGTCTCGATACCGACCATTTTTCGGACGAGAACACCGTTTTTCAGCATACGTTTCATGTTGGACGAGAGGACGACGGTGATCATCATCGGCAGTCCCTCCGGCACCGCCACGACGATGACGGTGATGACCAGCGTCACGACGTGCATGAGCGTTGTAAAGACGAATCTGCCGTTCACAAGGCGCGCGAGAATCTCGGCGCGGTCAAAGCCGACGGAGAGGAAAAAGGCATTGAACAGATAGGCGACGGCGACGAGCGCCGCCATGATATAGCCGATGCGGCTGATCTGCCCCGCAAGGTGGGCGAGACGGAGTTTCAAGGGGCTTTCCCGCGTGTCCTCCTGCAACTCGGAGGCAAGTGAACCGTAGAGTGTTTCACCCCCGACACGTGCGACACGCACGCACGCCGCACCGGACGAAACAAGGCTCCCACGGAACACCGCCCCGGGAGAGGCTAAATCCCAGTTGCCGCGCCCGCCCGGGTACTTCGTCACCTCTGCCCCCTCGCCGTTGAGCGCCGACTGGTCGACCGCGATCTCCCCCGAGAGGAGCCGCGCGTCCGCCTGTACCATTTCCCCCGCGCCGAGGAGCATAATATCCCCGACGACCAGTTCCTCCGCCGGAATCTCCACCGTCTGCCCTGCCCGCCGCACGCGGCACAGCGCCCCGGAGCCCTCGCGCAGTCGCTCGAAAGCGCGCGCGCTCCCCCATTCGGAAACGGTCGAGACAAAGGTAGACAGAAAAACGGCGAGCAGAATCCCGCCCGTCTCGAACCAGTTGATCTCCCGGAACAGCACAATGATGTTCACGGCAAGTGCAATCAGAAGCACCCGAATGATCGGGTCACCGAAGTTCCCGAGCAGTTCCCGGAAGAAACTGCGCCTCTTGCGCGTCACAAGGACATTCGCCCCGTTCCGCTCTCTGGAGGCTGTGACCTCCGCTTCACTGAGCCCCCGCTCCTCCACCGTCTCGACAGTCTGCAAAACGCCCGCCCCCCATTCTATC
>SFZB01000088.1 GCA_004558975.1 bacterium | reverse complement strand
GGCAGCAAACCGAAAAACGGTGTCACGCGGTGTTTCCTAAATCCCCGGGACGCGAGGGCAGCGCCTGCCGCGATTCCGCAGGGGAGCCCCTCTCGCGAGGCAGGGTCTATCCTAAACATGACATATTCTCCCTTTCCCCGCAAGCCGTTGATTCGGGAAGATATCACTCCTAAGGTCAATCTGCGCCCGGTAACAAAAAGCCGCCTCCCGGAAGGAGGCGGCTCTCTGGCGTTCCCGAGCGGATTCGAACCGCTGACCTTCCGCTTAGGAGGCGGACGCTCTATCCTGCTGAGCTACGGAAACATCTGCTTTATCCTACCACACACGGGGCAAAAATACAAGCCCGCAGACACAAAAAGGCTGCGCTTTTCACCTTGCATCCGAGGAATCCGCGCGTTCTCCCTCTTACCGCGCCGAAAATTTATGAACAAAATGTAAACTCTTACGCGCGTGTATAAAAAAACTTTCAAAAAAGGGACATTTGTGGTAGAATATCCGTGGCAAATGAAAGGAAGTCGTCGGGCGCAGACCGCCTTACGGCTTTGTTTTCGGGCTTTTCGGCGTTTCGGCGCCGGACGAGCCGCCCCGACCTGTTAGCAAACATACAAATATATTTGGAGGAAAACAAGAATGGCAAAAAAGTATTGCTACCTGTTTACCGAGGGTAACGCGAATATGCGCGAGCTGCTCGGCGGTAAGGGCGCAAACCTGGCGGAAATGACCCACATCGGGCTTCCCGTACCCCAGGGCTTCACCATCAGCACGGAGGCGTGCACCCAGTATTACGAAGACGGTCGCAAGATCAATGACGAGATCATGGCGGAGATCATGACCTACATCGGCAAGATGGAGGAGATCACCGGCAAGAAGTTCGGCGATAAGAAGAACCCCCTGCTCGTTTCCGTCCGTTCCGGCGCGCGTGCATCCATGCCCGGTATGATGGACACCATTTTGAACCTCGGTCTGAACGAAGAAGTCGTTGAGGTCATCGCAGAGCAGTCGAAGAACCCGCGTTGGGCATGGGACTGCTACAGAAGATTCATTCAGATGTACTCCGACGTCGTCATGGAAGTCGGCAAGAAGTACTTCGAGCAGCTCATCGACAAGATGAAAGCCGAGAAGGGCGTGCACTACGACGTGGAACTGACCGCGGACGACCTGAAGACGCTCGCCAACCAGTTCAAGGCCGAGTACAAGTCCAAGATCGGTGCGGACTTCCCCTCCGACCCGAAGGAACAGCTCGTCGGCGCTATCAAGGCCGTGTTCCGCTCCTGGGACAACCCGCGTGCGAACGTGTATCGCCGCGATAACGATATCCCCTACTCCTGGGGTACTGCCGTCAACGTACAGATGATGGCATTCGGTAACATGGGTGACGACTGCGGCACCGGTGTTGCCTTCACGCGTGACCCTGCGACCGGCGAAAAGAAACTCATGGGTGAGTTCCTCCCGAACGCACAGGGCGAGGACGTCGTTGCCGGTGTCCGCACGCCTCTCAAGATCGAGAAGATGGCAGAACTCTTCCCGGACGCTTTCAAGCAGTTCACCGAAGTCTGCTCCATTCTCGAGAACCACTACCACGATATGCAGGACATGGAGTTCACCGTTGAGCACGGCAAACTCTTCATGCTCCAGACCCGTAACGGTAAGCGCACCGCTCAGGCGGCTCTGAAAATCGCCTGCGACCTCGTTGACGAGGGTATGAAGACGCCGGAAGAGGCTGTCCTCATGATCGACCCGCGTAACCTCGACACCCTCCTGCACCCGCAGTTCGACGCGAAGGCTCTGAAGGCGGCGACGCCGATCGGTAAGGGTCTCGGCGCATCGCCCGGGGCTGCCTGCGGCCAGATCGTGTTCTCCGCCGATGACGCGGAAGCATGGAAGGCACAGGGCAAGAAAGTTGTCCTTGTCCGTCTCGAGACTTCTCCCGAGGACATCACGGGTATGAAGGCTTCTCAGGGCATTCTGACCGTCCGCGGCGGTATGACCTCCCACGCGGCCGTTGTCGCGCGCGGCATGGGCACCTGCTGCGTCTCCGGTTGCGGCGACATCGTCATGGATGAAGAGAACAAGAAGTTCACCCTCGCCGGCAAGACCTACCATGAGGGCGACTATATCTCCATCGACGGTTCCACCGGTAACATTTACGACGGTATTATCCCGACGGTGGACGCTGAGATCGGCGGCTACTTCGGCAGAATCATGAAGTGGGCGGACGAGTTCCGTCGCCTCCAGGTTCGTACCAACGCCGACACCCCGCGCGATGCCAAGAAGGCACGTGAACTGGGCGCCGAGGGGATTGGTCTCTGCCGTACCGAGCACATGTTCTTCGACCCGGATCGTATCGCGGCATTCCGTGAGATGATTTGCGCCGACACCGTAGCTGCCCGTGAGGCGGCTCTCGCGAAGATCATGCCTATGCAGCAGGCAGACTTCGAGGCTCTCTACGAGGCGATGGAAGGCGAGCCTGTCACCATTCGTTTCCTGGATCCTCCGCTCCATGAGTTCGTTCCCACCGAGGAGAGCGAGATTGAAGCCCTCGCGAAAGCACAGGGCAAGACCGTTGAGGAAGTCAAGGGCATCATTCAGGGGCTGCATGAAGCCAACCCGATGATGGGTCACCGCGGCTGCCGTCTGACGGTCACCTACCCCGAGATCGCCGTGATGCAGACCACCGCTGTCATCCGTGCCGCGATCGAAGTGCAGAAGAAGCACCCCGACTGGAAGGTTGCCCCCGAGATCATGATCCCGCTGGTTGGCGAGGTCAAGGAGCTCAAGTACGTGAAGGACGTTGTGGTCAAGACCGCTGACGCCGAGATCAAGAAAGCTGGCATTGACCTCCACTATGAAGTCGGTACCATGATCGAGATCCCGCGTGCCGCTCTGACCGCAGACGAAATCGCGAAAGAGGCTGAGTTCTTCTGCTTCGGTACGAACGACCTGACCCAGATGACCTTCGGCTTCTCCCGTGACGACGCCGGCAAGTTCCTGCCGTCCTACTACGACACCAAGATCTACGAGAACGACCCGTTCGCGAAGCTCGACCAGGCCGGTGTCGGTAAACTGATGAAGATGGCTGTCGACCTCGGTAAGTCCGTCCGCCCGAACATGCACACCGGTATCTGCGGTGAGCACGGCGGCGACCCGTCCTCCGTCGAGTTCTGCCACAAGATCGGTCTGACCTACGTTTCCTGCTCGCCGTTCCGCGTGCCGATCGCACAGGCGAAGTAATTCGCCGCTCGCTCCGCGAGCCGCGCTCACGCCACGGCGAATAGCAAACCATAAAAACGACCCCGCGCCTCCCGGCGCGGGGTTTTTCTTGTGCAGCCGTCACGGTCCACGCTCCTCACAAACAGTCCCTCCCGAAAACGATGAAAGACCCCGCCGCGTCTTGCGCGGCGGGCATTTTTGTGCTATTTTTGTGCTAAAATCAAAAGGAAAGCAGAGCCCGGCGAACGGGGTATTCTCATCTCATTCCATCGCCCTGTGAAACGGCGCATGGGTAAGAAGTCGCCAACCGCGCGGCGCCCGGTTCTTCGGGCATCTCCCCGTTGTTTCCGTCCCTTTCCGCATGCTCACCTCCCTGCGTTGCCGTTCCCCCCGGACGCCCTTTTATTCGCCATCATCCCATTTCCCGGTGCAAAGCCACCGTTACGAAAGGATCCGTTATGTTGCTGTTTTACATACGCCACGGAGAACCGATCTATGACCCCAACCGGCTGACCCCGCTCGGCGAGCGTCAGGCGGAGGCGCTCGCGCGGCGGCTCGCCCGCTACGGATTAGACGAAATCTATGTGTCTCCCTCTCACCGGGCGCGGCAGACCGCAGAGCCGACGCAGGAGCTGCTACACCTCACACCGACGGTGCTTGACTGGTGCAACGAAGACCTCGCCTGGGGTGAATTTACCGTTGCGGATGCGGAGGGGCACCGCCGCTGGGTCTATCAGGATGCCGAAGCGCGGAAACTGCTGGTCTCCCCGGAGATCGCCGCCCTCGGCGACGACTGGTATCGGCACGACTATTTCCGCTCTCATGCGTGCGGGGACGGCACAGCGCGCATCCGCGCGAACACCTATGCATTCCTTGAGAGTCTCGGTTACCGTTTCGATCCCGCCTCCCGCACCTATACCGCCGTTGCCCCGAACGAAAAGCGTGTCGCGCTCTTTGCGCACGAGGGGTTTGGCATGGCGTTTCTTTCCTCCGTCCTGGGCATCCCCTATCCGCTGTTCAGCACGCATATGGGGCTCGGGCACAGTTCGATGACGGTGATCCGCTTCGCGAACAGTACCACGGATACCGAAGTCATCCCCGAGATGCTCCAGCTCTCGAACGACTCCCACCTCTACGCCGAAAACCTCCCCACCCGCTATAACGGCGAGACGCCTATCTGACCGTGGGTAGAACGCGCGCTCGCCGGCGCGTTTCTCCCACCGACCACCCGGCTGCCGCGTCACCGCGCCCCTTTACCTCCTGCCCCTCTTGACATTTTCCCGCGTCTTTGCTACAATGATTAGAGTTACGGCAGAGCCCGCCTGCGCCAACCGGGCGCCGGCAATGTCTACTACGCCGGCAGCGACTGCGGCAACTGTGATAGCCCATCTATAGCGCCCTACGGTGCCGGCCCCACGCCGCTTTTTACCCCCTCCGGATCATTAGCTCAGTTGGTTAGAGCTACCGGCTCATAACCGGTTGGTCGTAGGTTCGAGTCCTACATGATCCACCAAAACAGGTCTAAGTCGAACCCCCACAGGGAACGGCTTGGACTTTTTCTTTTGTCTTGGTGGGAGAGTGTTTTTCTGTTGCGTTCGTTTCGCTCAAATACCAAACGAAAACTCCATCCGACGGTTTTCGGACAGCAAGAGCGCATGCGCGGAATAGACCGAATAGTTTTTCCATGTCTTATAAAAAGAAAAGCCCCGACCGTCACCGGGTGTGGTGTCAGTCGGGGTGTTGTAATAGATTTCCGCTTTGTCGTCGAACAGAACAATCTGTCGGATGAGGTAGTGGATCAGAAGTGT
>SFZB01000087.1 GCA_004558975.1 bacterium | reverse complement strand
TTGCGGACATTGGCATTGTTCCTTCGGGCATTCCGTTCCGGAAGGTAAATGCCCCGAGTTCGGCAAAGACGCAGATTTTTCTCCTGATTACGGAAACGGTATGATTGCGTTAGATGCCTGCACTGCCCATTCCGGAAAAATGAGTTGCATCGTCATAGAAGATACCGAACGGACATCAACAAGCAAATCTGTCTATGATACTTCTCACCTTCTTCTCTCAAGGAGCCACACCTTTTCGCGTTTTCTGCGGGGAAGGCTCTCTCCCGTTCACAAACGACAGGGCTTGTGCGAAGGACACATGATCATGGGCATCGCAGAGCGCCCCGGCATGAGGGATGCGCGCGCCAACCGAACATCCGCGTATCTTCGTAAAGGCGGCGCGGATTTCTTCGGCGGTCGGTTCAACGGTCTCCCGATGCCTTTTCAGTAACGGTCATCGGTGTACGGTGTGGCGGGCGGAATACCTCTCAACGCGGGGAACGTCCGTGAGGGGACTGCTCATCCGTGTCGTCGTGGGACGGCGGTTGTTTTTCCTGCGGTTTTTGCGCTTCCTGCGTCTTTCGTTCCATCGTCTTACAAGTGGCGGAGCAACGATCGCAGCCACAACCGCAACCGCCGCCGCAACCGCATCCGCCGCCGCGCTTTCGGCGGGCGCGGATCGAGTGAATCACGGCGGCAACGACGGCTGCCGCGACAAGGAGCAGGACAATCACATCAACCGCTTTCATAAAAACAGTCTCCCGATCTGATAAACAAGACAAGCGGCAACCCATGCGACGCCGCACTGGGTGAAGACAATGCCGAGAGTCGAGAGACGTGAGTTGAACTCCCGGCGCAGAGCGGCAACCGTCGCGACACAAGGTGTGTACAGCAGGGTAAACACAAGGAAACTGACGGCGGCAAGGGTCGACGGGAACATGGCGGGGAGCGCCGTATGCAACACGCCGGTATCACACCCGGCGAGGACGGCGAGGGTGGAAACCACCTGTTCCTTGGCGATAAACCCGGAAATCAATGCCGTCGAAAACCGCCAGTCACCGAAGCCGAGCGGCTTAAAGAGCACCGCGATCCACTGTCCGACGATGGCAAGGAGACTCTGTGAGGAATCGGTGACGGGATTCAGGCGATAATCAAAGCTCTGCAGGAACCAAATGATCACCGTGGCAACAAAAATCACCGAGAATGCGCGCTCGAGAAAATCGCGCGCCTTTTCCCACAGGAGCAGCCCGACGCTACGGGGTGACGGGAAGCGGTAATTGGGCAATTCCATGACGAACGGCACGGGCTTCCCTCGGAAAGACGTATGCCCCAGAATCAGCGCCATGAGAATCCCCAGCACAATCCCGGTTACATACAGAGCAAACATAACGAGCGCTCCGCGCCCCGGGAAGAATGCGGCGACGAACACGGAATAAATCGGAATCTTCGCCGAACAGCTCATAAACGGGACGAGCATCATGGTCATCTTGCGGTCGCGATCCGAGGAAACGGTGCGTGTTGCCATAACGGCGGGAACGGAGCACCCGAAGCCGATCAGCATCGGCACAAACGAGCGCCCGGAAAGACCGAGGCGGCGCAGGGGCTTATCCATCACAAACGCGACACGCGCCATGTACCCTGTATCCTCGAGAATGGAGAGGAAGAAGAACAGTGTAACGATAATCGGCAGGAACGACAAAACACTGCCGACTCCGTTGAAAATCCCGTCAATAATCAGGCTGTGAACCACCGGGTTCAGCCCGAAAGAGGTCAGCGCCGCGTCCACGACATCGGAAAGCTTATCGATACCGAACTGCAAAAGACGTTGCAGGGCGGCGCCGATGACATTGAACGTCAGCCAAAAAATCAGAAGCATGACACCGAGAAATACGGGAATCGCGGTATACTTCCCTGTCAGAATCCTGTCGATTGCGACCGAGCGGCGATGCTCGCGGCTCTCGCGGCATCGCACGACCGACGCACCGACCACCGACTCAATAAAAGAATAGCGCATATCCGCCAGTGCGGCGTTGCGGTCAAGCCCCGACTCCGCCTCGAGCTGCACAAGGCAGTGTTCAATCAGTTCCCGCTCATTCGCATCGAGCCGCAGTCGATCGGCAATATCATTATCGCTTTCAATCAGTTTGGAGGCACAGAACCTGAGGGGCAGCCCCTCCGCCTCGGCATGGTCCTGCACCAGATGCATGACCGCATGAATGCAGCGATGGCAGGGGGAATTTCGATCACAGAAGTCGGCACGTATCGGTAATGTGTGGCTCTTTGCCGTTTCGATGGCGCGGTCAATCAGTTCCGAAACGCCCTCCCCCTTGAGTGCGCTGATCGGCACAACGGGAATCCCGAGTTCCCGACTCATTTTTTCGACATCAACGGTACCGCCGTTGGCACGCACCTCGTCCATCATATTCAGTGCGAGTACTATCGGAACGTCCAGCTCGAGCAGCTGCATGGTCAGATACAGGTTGCGCTCAATGTTGGTAGCGTCCGTGATATTGATGATACAATCCGGTTTCTCGTTCAGGATGTAATCGCGGGTGACAATCTCCTCCTGCGTATAGGGGCGCAGAGAATAGATCCCCGGCAGGTCGACGACCGAGCAATCCGTCTTTCCGCGGATCTCCCCGATCTTCTGCTCCACCGTCACGCCCGGGAAGTTGCCGACATGGCAACGCATCCCCGTCAGGGCATTGAAAAGCGCGGTTTTCCCGCAGTTCTGGTTTCCGGCAAGTGCAAACCTCACGATTCCGCCTCCCCGCCGTTTTGTGCGGCGACCGGCTCCCTTTCTGCATGAGGGGGCGTCGCGGCGACGTCCTCGGGTGCGACGACAATACCTGCCGCATCCTCCAGACGAAGGGTGAGTTCGTACCCGCGGATATGAATCTCGATCGGATCCCCCATCGGGGCGACCTTACGAAGCGTCACTTTGGTGCGGGGAATCAGTCCCATGTCAATCAGTCGGTTACGGAGCGCGCCCTCGCCGCCTACGGCGACAATGACGGCAGATTCTCCCACCCGCAGTTGATTCAAAGTCATAAACAGTTCTCTTTTCCTGATTTTTTATGTCCTTCACCGTAACGTCAGAAAGCAGAATCACATTCGGTGACGATGCACATATTTCTCATGGGAACATTGTAGCAGGCGCGCGCGTAATTGTCAATCGTTTGTTGACCGATACGCCGAATGGGACACCGCCTGCTTTTCCGGGACACCGCCCGTTTCCCCACGCAAAAAGGCGCCCTTTACAAGGCGCCTTTTGGGGTTTTGCTCCGCCTGCCGTTTTGGTGCCGTTTTGGGGGGACACTACCACGGTATATGGCATTCCGCAAAGGTCAGACGAAATCGGTAAAGGCTTCCGTCGGGCGACGGAGGTCATGCCGCTCCGAGGGGCGAGCGTCCGACGTGCGGTAGCCGAGCAGAATCAGCGCGTCCGGCGTGAGATGCCCGGGGAGCGAAAACGCCTCACGCACGGCGGCGGGGTCGAAATTGCAGACACAGCAACTATCCACGCCGTATTCCTGCGCGGCGTACAGCGCCGTCGCCGTGAGAATCCCCATATCAAGCAGGACATCGTCCTCCCCGCTGTAACGGTTCGCCCACGCGCGGCTCCGGTCGGAGCAGAGGATCAGGACGGTTTTCGCACCGTAGAGGGTCGCCTTGGCGCTCTCCTCCAGTTTCCCGAGTGCCTCGTCGCTTTCGGCGACGAGAACGCGATAGGGCTGATGATTGAGCGCGGTGGGCGCCAGCCGCAGAAGCGCGAGAATCCCGTCGAGCGTCTCACGCTCCACCCGCCTCGCCGAAAACGAACGCACCGAATAGCGTTCGCGGCAGATTTCTCTAAAATTCATGTGTGTCACCTGCTTTCAAAACGCACAGCGGCGCCGGGAACGTCCCGCTCCCGAGCACGCGCAGGCGCTCTTTGTCGAGAACCGTCACGCTGTCCGAATTTTCGTTTGTACAGACAATCTTGTCCCCGAACAGGGCGAAATCGCGCGGGCCGCGCCCGCCACACGGGGCGCTCCCCCGCGGAGTCAAATGTCCCTCGTCAATATCGAATACAAATATTTTGTCCTCGCCGCGCACCGATATGTACAGTTTGCTTTCCGTCTCATCGTATCGGATTGCCGCCGCTGTCGCGCCGGGGACGGTACACGCAAGCTGCACCGTGCCGATACACGTCGCCCTGCCGTCGTCCCACGCGAACGTGCTGACGGACGGAACCAGTTCATTGACCGCGAAAAAATACCTGCCGTCCGCCGAAAAGGTCAGATGCCGCACGCCGTAACCGTCCGGGACTTTCGCCCGCGAAATCTCGTGCAGGTCGCGGTCATAGACGAATACGGTATCCCGCCCGAGGTCGCAGGAAAGGACATACTGTCGGTCGGGAGACAGCGCGGCGAAATGCGTATGCGGCATATCCTGCCGCGGGAGGTTCACACCCCTGCCGTGATGTGTCACGACGTCCCGACCGTTTCTAACGAGGTTGCCGCTCAGGTAGTTGGTGACATAGACATCTCCGCCACCCACTGCCAGATGGCAAGCACACTTTCCAAGTGTGTCCCGCACTTCCGTCCGTTCGGAAAAGTCCGAAAGGCAGGAGAAATACCCGCTGTTTTCACTATCCGGAAACGGGGCTCGCAGCAGGACATGGAGACGCCCCCCGTCCATGACGGCGTACATCGGCTTCGGACACGGAAGGTACGACAGCGGGGTGACGGTTCCCTCGTCCCCGAGACGGCACCGGTAGATGCCGCCTCCGTCCGCCTCGTCGGCGCAGGAAAGAATCAGAATTTCTTCCATCATCGTCAAAGCATCGTCTGCGTGTCGTTCGGATCCCCGTTGCGCGCCGCGTCGTATTCGGGCGACCAGTCTAGGTCGCGGTACTTCTCGCCGCGGGGGTCTGTCCGGATCCATTCCGTCAGCATATCCAGCATTTCGACCGTCCATGTGGCGCGGTCGATCTGCGCCGTCGTAAACTTGTTCTGCGCAATCATCTCGAAGCCGAAATCGTCCTTGACGTGCGTCTTTGCCGCGCCGTCCACGACCTCGGCGACCAGATGCGCGGGAATGAACAGCACGCCGCCGCCGGCGCCGTACACAATGTCGCCGGGCAGGACGGTCGCCTTACCGATACGGGTCACGCTGTTGAAATCTTTCATAATAAAGTCGCGGATCGGCGTCGGGTCAATCCCGCGGTAATAAACCTGCACGCCCTCGACTGCCTTCATCTGCTGGGTATCGCGGATGCCGCCCCAGATGACGCCGCCGCCCGTCTTGGTCTTGGTTCTGATGGCGGTCGTGAGATTGCCGCCGAGGAAGGTGCCTTTATAAATCTTGTCGTACATATCCGCGACGACGACATCCCCCTCGACGAGACTGTCGATGACCCACTGATTATAGTTGCCGTGTCTGCCCTCCTCGGCGCCGACGGCAAACATCGTCTCATGCAGATCGGGGCGGGTCGGAACAAAGGTCGCCGTTACGGCGCGACCGATGAGAATGCGTCCGTCATCATGTAAGGGTTTGAGATCGCCCTCAAACTGGCTCTCGTACCCCTTGACAAAAATGGGTTTCCAGAGCTCCTCAAGCGTCATTTTGCGCATTTTTTCGAGGTATCTGTCCGGCACACGAGGGCGCCCGTCCGGGAAACGCTCCCCCTTCCACTGCGGGGTCAGGGCGATAACATCTTCTCTTGCGTTCAAGTGAATCACAAACTCATTCCTCCGTCGGTTTTGATGTCCGCACCGGTGATATAGGCGCTCTCCTCCCCGGCAAGGAACGCGACGATGCCCGCACACTCCTCGGGCGTGCCGAATCTGCCGACGGGAATGCACGCCTCGACCCGTGCACGCGCCGCCGCGTCCTCAAAGACCGCCGCGTTCCGCGGGGTGACAATTGCGCCGGGAGAGACGTTATTAACCGTCACGCCGAACGGCGCGACTTCCTTTGCGATATTCTCGACAAGGCTCATCACGGCGCACTTGGTTGCCGCGTAGAGCGAAAGTTCCGGGTGGCGGCGATGCTGATTGACGCTGCCAATCGTGATGATTCTGCCGAAGCCCTTGGCTTTCATCGCCGGGTAATACGCCTGCATGAGATGCAGGGTGGAGATCACGTTCACCTCCAGCTGCGTATCCAGTTCTCTGTCCGTGATGTCCTGCCACTTCTGTTTATACTGGACACTCGCGTTCAGCACCAGCACGTCCACGTCACCCGTCTGCCCGTGGAGTGCGGCGACCTGTGCGCGGTCGGAGAGGTCGCAGACGACCGCCCCATGGGCACCGATCTCGTCTCTGACGCGCTCAGCTTTCGCGAGGTCACGGCTGCAGTGAACCATGACACGGAATCCGTCCCGCACGAGCCGTGCGGCAATCGCGCGCCCGATGCCTTGTGTGGAACCCGTCACCAGTGCCGTTTTCATACCGTTGCCTCCTTGCCGTCCCTGT
>SFZB01000086.1 GCA_004558975.1 bacterium | reverse complement strand
GCGAAAATACCTTTACTTTTGTATCTGCGCAAGCCATTGTTCAACTTGTTTACCTAACGCAAGCGCGAGGAGAGGCAGAAGCCCCGAAAACGGGGCTCGTCGCACATACCAGCGAACACGATCATTTGTTCGGGGAAACCGTTTGTTCGCCCACACATTTCCGCAGAGCGGAAATGCACTCTCTTTTTGAATGAGGATTGCTTTACACTGTACGGCAGAGACCGTTTTCGGGACTAAAGCGCCCGTCGCTCCTAAAAGGAACGGCAACCGACTTTGCTTTCTCTTTCGAGTTATATAACAAAATCGGTTGCCCTTATTGCCCTTATTCAGGGCGCTTGGTCTGCGCTTCTCCCGCTTGCGTTACAGGAGAATCGGGAGAATGAGGGGCGACCTCTTCGTCAGGCGGTAGCAGTATTTCTGCAACTCGTCCTTCAGCGCCGTCTTGATGGTGTTTTCGTCCACCTTCGTGCGGCGGCGACCGAGATAGCGCTCCAGTACCTTTTCCGCAAGGGCGCGGGCGCCCTCAATCATCTGGTTGGCGTCCTTCTCGTAGACAAAGCCCTTCGTCTGCACCTCGGGACGCGAGAGGAGCGTCCCCTCCTCAAAGTCGACTGCCACGGCGACGACGATAACGCCCTCTTCGCCGAGGGTCTTGCGCTCCCGGAGCACTACGGCGCCCACGTCGCCGACGCCCGCGCCGTCGATGAAGACGGAACCGGACGGCACCGTGCCGTTGAAGTGGAAGCCGTCGCGCGTCACCTCGAGCACGCGCCCGATGTCGCTGATGGCGATATTCTTCGCGGGGATCCCCATGCCGAGCGCGAGCGATTTATGCGCCGCGAGGTGGCGGCTCTCGCCGTGGACGGGCATGAAATACTTCGGGCGGACAAGCGCCAGCATGAGTTTCAGCTCCTCTTGGCAGGCGTGCCCCGAGACGTGCACTTCGAGCGTCCCCGTGTTGTGTACCTCGATCCCGTTCTTCGTCAGGGTGTTGATGACCTTACCCACCAGTTTCTCGTTCCCGGGAATGGGGTGGGAGGACAGCACGACAATGTCCTGCGTCGTCAGCTTGACGCGGTCGCTCTCGCCGAATGCCATACGGTAGAGCGCGGACATCGGCTCGCCCTGGCTCCCCGTCGTGATGAGGCAAAGTTGGTTCGGGCGGTAGCGCTTCATCTCGCTCGTGTCGATGAGCGTCCCCTCCGGCACGTGCATATAACCGAGTTCATTTGCGGCGCCGACGATGTTCACCATACTGCGCCCCATGATCGCTACTTTCCGCTTATGACGCACGGCGGCGTCGATAATCTGCTGGACGCGATGGACATTCGAGGAGAACGTCGCGATGACGACGCGCTTATCCGCGTGCCGCGTGAAGATGGTCTCAAAAGAGGTGCCGACCGTACTCTCGGACGGCGTATAACCCGGTCGCTCCGCATTTGTGGATTCGCCCATCATCAGCAGGACGCCGGCGTTCCCGATCTCGCCGATCCGCGTGAGATCCATCATGCGGCCGTCGATCGGAGATGTATCCAGTTTGAAGTCGCCGGTATGGAACACCATACCCACCGGGGTCGAAATGGCAAGCGCGCAGGCGTCGGGGATCGAGTGGTTCACATGAATAAATTCCACCGAGAACGCGCCGAGCCGCACGGTATCCCCCGCCTCGACGACGCGGACATCCGCGCGGATCGGGGGTCTTGCCTCCTTCACCTTATTGGCGAGGATCCCCGCCGTCAGACGGGTGCAGTACACGGGCACATTCAACTGCCCGAGAATATACGGAATGGAGCCGATATGATCCTCGTGACCGTGCGTCACGACGATGCCCTTGACCTTCTCGCGGTTCTTGAGCAGATACGTAATATCGGGAATCACAAGGTCGATCCCGAGCATATCCTCATCGGGGAATGCCACGCCGCAGTCGATGATGACGATGGTGTCCTTCCACTCCAGCACGGTCATATTCTTCCCGATCTCGCCGAGCCCGCCGAGGGAAATGACGCGGAGCGGCGCGTCGGCGCCTCCGCCCTCGCGAGAACGACGGCGTTTCTCGGATTTCCGCCCGTCGGAGACTTTGCCGCCGACAGATGCTGCCGGAGTACTATTCGCACGTTCTGCCACGGTGTCGGGGCGCTGTGTGTTGCCGTCCCGGTGAGGGGAGTTACCCGCCCTCGTACCCTGACGTCTGCCGCGTCTCTGCCCGGGGTCGCCGGTCTTCTTCCCGTTTTCCTGCGCGCCGGCATTCTGCGTGTTTCCGCCGTTCTGCGCATTTCCGCCGTTCTGCGTGCCCTCACGGGTGTAACGGCGGGCGCCGGGGCGGGCGTTATTCTGTTTTTTCATCGGCGTTGTGCCTTGTTTTTCGGGCGCCGCGCCGTGATTTTGCATGTTTGTTTCTTCAGTCATTCGTAGCCTTTCTTTAGAAAGCCTTGTCACATGAGAAGTAACGTGAGCGCAGCACCAAGGCAAATGCCGCCCAAAAGGAAGAGTACCGCCACGCTCCACCGCCGCCAGAGTCCCGGCGACTTCTTTTCATACGTTTCCCGCGTGTTTCTCGTCCCGTCGAGCATCCGCTCGACCTCCTCTGCCATCGTGACCCCGCTCTCCGGCGCAAACGCCCCCGCGCGCACGACGAGAAATGCCTCCTCGCACCACGAGTTCTCCGGATTTTTGACGTGGATCACCTGTTTCTGTATCCCGCGCACCATGATTTTTCCTCCCCCTGTCAATGCAAGGAGTTTGCACCTATGCGCGGGGATTTATACACGCGCGCGGAAAATTTGCAAAAAGGAACTGCCGCCGGGGAAAATTCTCTCACAGCGGCATTTTCCTTGCCGTGTGAAGCGGTTTTTCTCCGGGAGTTGGCACTTTGTTGACGCTTTTCATCACGATTGTGCGCGGTATGTACTCGGGCGCGCGGGCGCCCGGGCTCGGGGTATCGGGTTCGACGTTTTGACGTCCCGGGGGTCTGACGTCGGGGCTAACCCGTCTCTTTTAACGGTTGAAGAGGCGGGAGAAGAGCCCCTTCTTCTTTTTCTCGGGCTCTGCCGTCGCACGGGGTGTCTCCGTCGCCGTTTCCTCTTTCACGGGAGCGGGCGCGGCTTCCGCCGTCGGCGCCGGATTCTCTTCCTGTTTTGCCGCCGCCGTGCCGGGCACCGCGTTGCACTCCGTCGGGACCGTCTCGCTCTCGAGACTCTCTTTGTATTCCGCGAGCGTCACGGTGTTGTCGAGCAGAATATCTGTCGGGACACTAAACAGATTCCGCATGGCGAACAGCGTCATCGCTTCGGGATACGACTGCCCGGTCTCCCACTTATAGACCGTCTGCCGCGTCACGCCGAGCGCGGAGGCAAGTCCCGCCTGGGTCATGTGGTTCCCGCGCCTGAGTTCGACCAGTTTTTCGTGAAATTCCATTTTCATTCTCCTTATGAA
>SFZB01000024.1 GCA_004558975.1 bacterium | reverse complement strand
CTGATACAGTTCAATGGTGGTGAACTCCGGGTTATGCGATGGGTCCATGCCCTCGTTACGGAAGATGCGCCCCACCTCGTACACGCGGTCGAAACCGCCGACGATCAGGCGCTTCAGATACAGCTCCGTCTCGATGCGCAGGAACATGTCCATATCGAGCGTGTTGTGATGCGTCTTGAACGGACGTGCCGCGGCGCCGATCTCGAACGGGGTGAGGATCGGGGTATCGACTTCGAGGAACCCGAGGTCGTCGAGGTAGCGGCGGATCTCCCGCAGAATGAGCGAGCGCTTGACGAACGTCTCCTTGACCTCCGGGTTGGCAATCAGATCCACGTAGCGCTGGCGGTAGCGGGTATCGGTATCGGTCAGCCCGTGGTACTTTTCCGGTAGGGGAAGGAGCGACTTCGCGAGCAGGGTCAGACTCTGTGCATGGACGGAAATCTCGCCCGTCTTGGTGCGGAACACAAACCCTTCCACGCCGATGATGTCACCGACGTCCAGCTTCTTGAAAGCGGCATACGGCTCCTCGCCGATGTCATCGCGCCGCACATACAGCTGGATCTGTCCGCTCCCGTCCATCAGGTGCACGAACGATGCCTTGCCCATGACGCGGCGGCTCATCATACGGCCGGCGATGCGCACGGTCTTACCCGTAATGCCCGCTTCAACGTCGGTTTTGATTGCCTCGAAATTCTCGGCGATTTCCTTCGCCGTATCCGTCACATCATACTTGGTGATCTCAAACGGGTCCTGTCCCGCCGCCTGCAGGGCGGCGAGCTTCGCGCGGCGGACCTCCAGTTCGTTCGTCGACGCGGGCGTGTTCTGCTGCTGTTCCATGGTATTGTTCCTTTACTGTTAGGCTTGGGTGGGGGTACGGTCAGGCTTTGGCTGCGGTATCGTGGCTGACCTTCCTGATGACAAGATCCACTTTGGCGCCGGTCGCGAGAACGGCGGTGACGGTCTCGCCCTCTTTGTGTCCGAGGAGCGCGGCGCCGATCGGCGACTCGTCCGAAATGGGACGGAACTCTTCGTCCGCCAGGGGGTTGGTCTCATAGGAGCCGACGATGCGGTATTTCTTTGTCGCGCCGCTGCGGTCGACGACGACGCAGGCACCGATGCTGACTCTCGAATAGTCGACCGTCTCTTCCGTGTTCAGGGCGGCGTGGGTGATCTCCTCCTCGAGTTCGGCGATCTGGTTATTGAGCTTCTCCTGCTCTTTCTTCGCCTCGGTGTATTCGCTGTTCTCGGACAGGTCGCCGTAGGCGCGGGCGGAAGAAATATCTTTCTTGTTCTTTTCAAGGTCGAGTTTGCGCTGTGCCAGCTCTTTCATCTTGGAGAGCAACTGTGCCTCGGAGACTTTCTTGACCTCACCATCCTCGGGGCCGGTGTAGGGCTCGACCTTATGTTTCTGCATCTTCTCCTGCAGGTGGCAAATCTTCTCGCGGATCTGCGTCACATCCTCTTCATGCGTGGCGGCGGCGGAATCTTTCTCCGCCTCGGAGACATCGCCGGAGGCGATCAGCGCCTGATAAGCGCGCTCTTTCTCTTCCAGCTGTACTTCCCAGTACGCCAGATCTTCCATGAACTTTTTGTATTCGCTTTGGGTATAGACTTTGGTTTCGGACATGGGTTCTATCTCCTCAAAATATAGAAATAAGCGGGGGTTCTTATAGAAAATCAGTTGAAATGGGCATTCAGCGTGTCCAGCGCACGCACAAGCGTGACGTCCTGCGAGCCGTCGGGGAGGGTGGTCGATCCCTCGGTGGCTTTCAGATACAGGTCGCCGACGCGTTTGTCGGTCGCTTCCTTTTCGGTGTTGTATCCCGCCGTGGGGGCGATCCCGACGCCGTGGTAGTTTTCGCCGAACGGCGGGTCGTAAAGCCCGACGGTCATTTTGAGATAACTGCCGTCGGAGAGGGAACGCGCGGTCTGCAGACAGCCTTTGCCGTAGGTATTGCTCCCGACGATCGTGACATCGGGGAAATCGGGGTACGCCTCGTCATTCGCGGCATAGTCGCGGAGCGCCGAGGTGAACAGCTCCGATGCGGAGGCGGTCGAGCCGTTGACGAGCACTGCCATGGGGAGCGTTACTGCATGGGCAATCTCCTCGGCGGTGAGCGTCGTCGAGGCGCCGGTCATCTTGCCGTCTTTTGCACGGATGTCGTAGTCTTTCAGCGCCTCGGAGCGGTAGCGGATATGGGAAATGTCCCCGTCGGGGAGCAGGTAGGCGAGCATCTGTGCGACGGTGTCCAGATAGCCGCCGCCGTTATAGCGCAGGTCAAAGAGGAGCCCGGAAACCCCGGCATTCTCTGCCGCGGCAACGGCGTCGACAAACTCGCGGAGCGTCACGGTATTGAAAGCGGTGATACGGATATAGGCGGCGGTTCTGTCGCCGTCCAGCGGAACATAAGCGGTATAGATCGTCTTTTTGGTGCAGTCGCCGCGCGTCACGGGGTAGTCCGCCGTTTTGCCGTCGCGCAGTACGGTCAGCGTCACGGTAGTACCTTCCTCGCCGCGGATGCGGTCGAGCGCGGCGTTCGCGCCGCCGAGGTCCGTGAGGCTTGTGCCGTCGACGGCGACGATGAGGTCGCCCTTTTGCAGTCCCGCCGCCATGGCGCCGGAACCGGTAAAGACGTCGAGCAGGCGAATGGCGGGTGAGCCGTCCGCTGTTTCAAAGGAATCGACGGTGACACCGATGCCGTAAAACTCGCCCGAGAGATCGGCGCGGTATTCGGCATATTCCGCGGCGGTGAAATACTCGGCGTACGGATCCTTCGTCGCCGCGACGATCGCGCGGGCGAGGAGCCCGTCAAAATCGGTATCTTCCGGCAGTCCGTAGTAGGAATACAGGCGCAGGAGCGCGCAGAGCTCCCGATACCGGTCGGGCACACCGTCGACGGCGGGATATTCGACCGGCACATAGCGGATCTCGGGCTCCGGCTTCGCCTGTCGCGTAAAGACAAACGTCAGTCCGAACGTCAGCGCCGCGACAAGAAGGAGCGACGCGATGAAGAGCCAGAACTGTTTTTTGGTGAGTTGCATGGGGACCTCCCGGCGTAAAGCCTTATATAACCGACAGCACCCCGGCCGCGGCAGACGCCGCGGTCGGGGAGTGGTCACGCCCCACGTAGTATGACACAGAACGGGCGCGAAAATCGTCGATTCAGAACTTTGTCGGTTTGCTAGTCAGATATTTCTTGACCATGAGCGCCACCTTGAAGGTGACGGCGTGGTCGAACTCGCGCAGGTCGAGCCCCGTCAGTTTACGAATCTTCTCGAGGCGGTACACGAGCGTGTTACGGTGGACGAACAGTTTACGGGACGTTTCGGAGACGTTCAGGTTGTTCTCGAAGAAGGCACGCACGGTATCGAGCGTCTCGTCGTCGAGCGACTCGAGCGAGCCGCGGCGGAACACCTCCTGCAAAAACACCTCGCACAGCGTCGTCGGCAACTGGTAGATCAGCCGCCCGATGCCGAGGTTCTCGTAGGAGATCGGGTTCTTCGCGGTATCGAACACCTTGCCGACCTCGAGCGCGATGCGCGCTTCCTTATAGGCGCGGGCAAGATCCTTGATGTTGGTGACGACGGAGGAGATACCGACCGAGACGTTCACGAGGGATTCCGCATTCAGCGTCTTGATGATGTTCTCGGCGATCTCGCGGATGTCCGCCTGCGTCGTGCCGTCCGGCAACTCCTTCACCAGCGCGACGTCCTGCTCCCCGATGTTGATAACATAGTCATGGGCGCGGTCGGGGTACATACCGCCGATAATCTCATAGGGGAACTGCTCCGAGGTGCCCTGGTATTTGATGATGTACACGACGCGCTTTTCCTCGGAGCTGAAGCGCAGTTCCTTGGATTTCGCGTAGATGTCGCTTGGCAGGATATTGTCGAGCATGATATTTTTAATAAAAGAAGCCTTGTCGTACTTCTGGTCGTACAGGTTCTTCATATTGCCGAGAGCAATCGAGAGGAGCGCCGCCGCCTGCTCTGCGGGTTTATCCGCGCCCTCGACGAAGACAATCAGGTCGGGCTTACCGCTCGTGACAAGAGAGCGGTAGGTCACGCCGCCGGTCACGACCCCCTCGGGACGGAAGGTGAGATCCTCACGGATGCCCTGGCGCACCTCGCCGATATGCTGCAGGTCGCTGCACGCGACGACAATATCGTTTTTATCAATAATGCCGATGACGCGCCCGATGGCGTCTTTCATCTGATGGATCACGCTCTGAAACATTCTGTTAAACACAGCCGAGTCTCCTCACTTTTCCGCGGAATTGTTCATATCGGACTATATTTTAACTGATTTTTTGTGTTTTTTCAATAGAAATTTGAAAAAAGTTCTCGAAAAGTGTAAAAAAACCTGTCAAATATGGCAAAAATCTACAATCCGTCAGTCGCGCGGAAGTTCATACGCATAGGAAAGAGCGGACAGGACATACGCGGGGGCAGTCTCGCATCGGAGAATCCGTTTCCCGAGCCCGACGGCGATACAGCCGGCGTCCGTCGCCGCCTGCGCCTCCTCCCGGGAGAAGCCGCCCTCGGCGCCGATGATGACGCTGACGGTGCGGGCGTCTGGGCGGCGCTCGAGCACGGCGCGCAGGGACTGCGTGCCCGCGCCCTCATAGCAGAAGAGGGGCAGGTCTGTGCTTGCCGCCACACGGAGAGCGTCCGCAAAGGGCAGGGGTGTGTCGACCGTGGGAATCACGCTCCTGCCGCACTGCTTCGCCGCCGCCTCCGCGATCTTCGCGTGGCGCTCGGCAAGGCGCGCCTGTTTCTCGAGCGGGGGGCGCTTGACGCACCGTTCACTCTCGAAGGGGGTGATACGGGCGGCGCCGAGTTCCACCGCCTTCTGCAGGACGGTCTCGAATTTATCGCCTTTGGGGTACGCCATAAAGAGCCGTATCAAAAGCGGGGATTCGGCGCTCTCCTCGCTCTCTGCGAGAATCTCCGCCGCCACCTCGTCGTCGCGGATACGGGTAAGGCGGCAGTCGTAGACCGTGCCGCCGTCGTCGCAGACGGTGACGGTATCGCCGACCGCGAGCCGTAAGGCGCGCGCGATGTGGTGGGCGTCCGCACCGCGGAGGGTGATCGTCCCCGCCGCGGGGTCGATCGCGTCGCGGGTGATGAAGAAACGGGGCATAGCGGCTCCTTTCCGCCGTTTTGGCAGGGGTTTTAGGGTTTTCATAATAAAATGAGGGACTTTACGGCTTGTGAGGTTCGGCTTGTGAGGTTCGGCTTATGAGGTTCGGTTCGTCGGAGGTTTCTCTTCGGGGGACGCTCCCCGCGCCGGGCTCAGTCGTTCTTACGGTAGGCGAGGGCGACCCAGTCGCGCTCCGCCAACTCGTCAATGCGCGTGAAGCCCGCCGCCGTCATGGCGTCCTCGACGAGCGGCGCCTTGTCCGCGACGATGCCGGAGACAATCACGGTCGCGTGCGGGGTCAGGTATCCGCCGAGGTCGGGCGCCATGCGGCAGAGAATCTCCGCGACGATATTGGCAAGGCACAGGTCGAACTTCCCGCCCGCGAGCGAGACGCCGCGGAGCAGATCGGATTCTCCGACCTCGATCTCGGGGCAGCCGTTCTCGCGGCAGTTGTCGCGCGCGACTTTCACGGCGACGGGGTCGATGTCATAGGCGGCACACGAAGCGGCGCCCAGTTTTCTCGCGCAGATGGAGAGAATCCCCGAGCCGGTGCCGACGTCGAGAACGCGCTCGCCGCCCGTGAGGTGTTTCTCGAGAAGGGAAATCACGAGGCGGGTCGTCTCGTGCGTGCCGGTGCCGAACGCCATACCGGGATCCATGCGGACGATGACCTCCCCCTCCGCCGGGGTATAGGACTGCCATGCGGGGACGATCGTCACCCTGCCGAGGGGAATCGGCTGATAATACTGTTTCCACGACTCTGCCCAGTCCTCTTCGTCCAGCCCCTCAATCTCGAAGGTGACGGGAATCCCGAGCGCGGCAAAGCGGTCGCGAAGAAACGCGAGTGTGTCTTTCGGGTGCTTCTCCTCGGGGAGAAAGCAGGAGACCGCGACCTTGGTACGGTCGGCGGCGAGCAGTTTCTCGTCGATGAGCTCGCCGTACATGCCGTTCGTCGAGAGGTCGCTGTAATCCTCAATCATCAGTCCGTTATCGACCATGCTCATCACGGCGGTGATGCGGTCGAGGTCTTTCGTTTCGCCTTTCGCCGTCAGGCGTGTCCATGTGCCAGCCATATCGTTTTTGCTTCCTCTATATTATGAAGTATTTCGGTTTTCAGGTCGTCGAGCGATGCGAATTTCCGCTCGCCGCGCAGGTAGGAGAAGAGCCGCACGGTCGGCGTCTCTCCGTAGAGGTCGCCCGAGAAACCGATGATGTGTGTTTCGAGAGACAGACCCTCGCCCGAGACGGTCGGGCGGGTACCGACGTTCGTGACCGCGGGATAGGCGCGCCCGAACACAAGCGTCTCCCCGGCGTAAACGCCGTGTTTCGGCAGGAGCAGTCCCGCCGGTATCTCCTGATTGACGGTCGGGAGCCCGACCGTGCGCCCGATGGCTCTTCCGTGAATGACGGGGAGGGTGAGCGAATAGGGGCGCCCGAGGAGCGCCGCGGCGAGGGGCATATCACCCGCCGCCACTGCCTCCCGCACGCGGGAGGAAGAAACGGGGGATCCGTCCGGGAGCGTCTCGGGGGGGAGGCACAGGGCGTCTCCTCCGGCACGGCGCATCAGCGCCGCGAGCTCTTCGGCGCCTGCGGCGGCGCCGCGCCCGAAGCGGAAGTTATACCCGACGACGGCGAGGCGGGCGGAAAGTGCGCCCGTCAGTATCCGCTCCGTAAAGGCTTCGGGGGTCATATCGCGCACGGCGGAAAAGGGCAGTATCACCGCCGCGTCCATACCCGTGTCGCGGAACAGCGCGAGCCGCTCCGGCAGGGTGGTGATGCGTGCGGCACCCGGCTTGAGCCCCGGGTCGTCGTCAAAGGTGAGGACGACAGCCGAGAGCCCCCGCCGCGATGCCTCGCGGCGGCAGAGGGACAAGAGCGCCCGATGCCCGCGATGCACCCCGTCAAAGAGCCCGACGGCGACAGCCGAGGGCGGGAGCGGGGAACCGCCTTTTTTCGCCCAAACGGAAACATCGGAAATAATCTGCAAAACGGCTCCTCCTCTCCTGTGGCGATTTCACGGGTGCACCGTGGCGGCACCCGCGTGACTTTCTTTAGTATAATAGTTTTAGGTAGGCTTGTCAATTCATTATGGCACCCGGGCGGGGCGGAAAAATGTCGGTCCGGGGCGGAATTGACAGGCGACACGGAATCTGCTACAATAGGTCGGTAAAAATGAGGGGAGGCGGGCTTATGAAAATCCGCTACACCGCGACCTGTCTTTTCGGGCTCGAGCATCTGCTCGGCGAGGAGATCGATGCCCTGGGCTACGACCGCGAGGAGACGATGGACGGACGCGTGACCTTCCTCGGGGACGAGGAGACCGTCGCGCTCGCCAATATCTTTCTGCGCTACGCGGAGCGCGTCTATATCACGCTCGGGTCGTTCCCGGCGGCGACCTTTGACGAGGTGTTCGAGGGCGTGCGGGCGCTCCCGCTCGAGACGTGGATTGGGCGGAACGACGCTTTCCCCGTCAAGGGGCACAGCATCCGCTCGGGCTTGACCTCGCTCCCCGCGCTCCAGAGCGTCATCAAGAAAGCGGCGGTCGAGCGGCTCTCCGCGTGCTACGGGCTCACGCACTTCCCGGAGGAGGGCATCAAATATCAGTTGGAGTTCTTCCTCTTCAAAGACCGGCTGACGCTGATGATTGACACGAGCGGTGTGCCGCTCCATAAGCGCGGCTACCGACCGGAGGCGAACGCCGCCCCGCTCCGCGAGACGCTCGCCGCCGCCATGGCGGCGTACAGCCGCCCGCGGGAGGAAGTGTTGCTCTGGGATCCGATGTGCGGCTCCGGCACCATTGCCATCGAGGCGGCGATGCTCGCCAACCGGATCGCCCCCGGGGCGAAGCGGCATTTCGCCGCCGAGCGTTTCCCGCAGTTTTCGCCGGACGTCTGGCGCGCGGCGCGCGAGGAAGCGGAGGAGGGGCGGCTTTCGACCGGCATCGAGATCTATGCGTCGGACATTGACCCCGCCTGCGTCGAACTCACCCGTGCGAACATCGCGCGCGCCGGGGTCGGTCAGTGGGTCAAGGCGTTCCGTGCGGACGCGCGCGGCATTGAGGCGCCGGGCAGGCGCGGCACCATCGTGACCAACCCGCCCTATGGCGAGCGGCTGATGACCCCGGAGGTCGTCGAGACGCTCTATCGGGAACTCGGCGTGCATTTCCGCGCCCTCGCCCCGTGGCAGGTGTATATTCTGACCTCGCACCCCGACTTCGGGCGTCTGTACGGTCGCCGCGCCGACAAGGTGCGGAAACTCTATAACGGCATGATCCCCTGCTATCTCTACCAGTTCTTCAAAAATGAGCGCTGACCCGCCCCGCCCTCCGTGCGGAAGAGGCGGAATTGCGCCTCGGCGAATGTGCGCCTCGGCAGACGTTCGACGGAGAACGGAATCTTCAACCAACAAACAGCGTTGCGCCCGGTTTTTCGGGCGCAACGCTGCTTTTTACGGTGATTTGCTTTGACGGACGGTTCTGACGGCGTTCCCGGTGATGAGGGCGCCGGGAGCCGTCGGGGCGCCTGTAGAGCGCCCTCAGCGGAACTCGCCGAGTGCCTCCGGCGGGCAGGTGTAGGTCAGTTTCTCGCCGTAGGTTTTTTCGTAGATTTCCCGCCAGATGCGGTAGTTCTCCGTCATCAGGTAATGGGTGTTCTCGCAGATGGTCTTGTTCGGGTCTGGGTAGATCGGCGGGGCGATATGGACGGTGTAGATCTGCACCGGGAACCCGTCCTCGCCGACGATATCGCTGTCGCGCATGGTAATGAAGCAGGGCAGAACCGGCACATGGTTCTTCGCCGCGAACCGATAGGCGCCCGGTTTCAGGGGTTTCGGCTTGCGGTAGTTCCACCACATACTCTGCTCGGGGTAGAAGAGGACGAGGTCGCCGTCGCGGAGCAGTTCCCCGGTCGCTTGCACGAATTCGGTCATGACCTTGGTGTTCGAGGAGAGCGGCAGGGTATTGCAGTTGCGCATGAGGAGCCCGTAGAAGCCCGGGAAGTTTGTGTAGTTGCCCTCGCGGATGACGCGGAAGAAGCGGCGCTTTTTCTGCCCGGAGGCGTCATAGGCGAGGTGCATTGCGAAACTGTCGAAGGCGTTGAAGTGGTTGCAGGTGATGACGGCACCCGAGCGCAGGGAACGGAAGTTCTCGATCCCCTCGAACGCGTCAATCTGCATTTTGCCCTCTTTTAAGAGTTTGGCGACGAACTTGCGCGCGGCGGCAAAGGCAAGGCGCGCGCCGGCTTTCGCCGCGGGGCTCTTACGCAAAAAATCGACTTCCCCCGGTTTCAGCGTCCGCGTGGGCGGATCGTCTTCGACGTCCTCGTCGAAGCGCCCCTCTTTTTCGTATTGTGCGATCTTTTTGAGAATCCGCACGCGGTCGAGGTCGAGCCCCGGATTCATCATGCGGAAGTAGGTATCCTCCCGCTTGGATTCCTCTGCGGCGAGGGCGGCGAGACGGTCGCCGGAGGCGAGATCCTCCCCGCGTTCAAGGTCGGTATAACTTTTCAGTTCTGCCTGAATCTGACCGTAGACCGGCGTCTCTTTTGCATAGTGCCAGAAGTAATCTTTCAGGCGGCAGTCGGGGAAGTGCCACGGTTTCGACACCATGATATAGTGGATAATCTTCATTTCGCTCTCGGGCACGGGCAGGGTGCCGTAGACCTCGGTGTTCCACGCCGGGGAGAGCCACAGAACGCGCCCCTCGCAGAGCACGTTCAGGTAGTCCTCGTCCTGCGTGACGCGGAAGGTGTAGGCGCCGAGGAGCTTCGTGAATTTCTCGAGGATTTTATCGCGGCGGAAGAGCGCGCAGTTGATGAGCAGAACGCCCGCGTTGAAATAGTACATACGGTCGATGCCCAGCACTTTCTCGACGTAGGTGCCGAACACGTCCGTCTGCCGCATCGCCTGCTCGGGAGCGGCGCCGACATAGTTGTCGCCGAGGTCGTGGTCGTACATCTCGGCGATGTTGCCGAGGACGATCGTATCGCTGTCGATATAGATCGCCTTGTTGTACTTGGGGTACATTTCGGCGATGAAGAGGCGGTAGTAGGTCGTGCGCGAGTAGTAGTCGCGCACATGGAGCGCGTCGCCGTACCGGTCGAGGTAGGCGGAGACGTCGACAAACTCGATGCGGAAGTTACGCGACTCGAGCGACTCAAACGCCTCGCGATACCGCTCCGACACGTGTGTCTGCAGAATGTAAATCTGATAGCGGCGGCTCGGGTCGGCATTGGCTTTGAGGGAGGTGAGGGCGACGAGCGTGTACTTGACAAAGGCGTCGTCGGCGGCGAAGAAAATCGGTATCAGTTCATTCATGTGTTTGTTTGCTCCTGTTCTTGTTGAAAAGACGCTTTCAGCGTGAGATATTCGTCGAGAAGGGGGTCAAGGGCGCGGTAGCCGAACACGCGGCGCACGCGGTCGACCTGCCACTGTTTGATATTGTCGGTGTGGGGATAGGGGAGCCAGTAGAGACGCTTGGAAAAATGGCGGACGATCGTGGATCTGTGCAGGAATTTCTGGTCGTTGTATTTTTGCGGGAGCATCTTCTTCCGCGTGGTGGATCGGATCAGCGCGCTCTGGTCGGCGAACGTCAGTTTCCGCCGCCGCAGCCACTCCCGCGCTTTCGGGAACAGCCCGGTGCGGAGTGCCTCCGGCATGTTGAAAAGCAGAATGCCGGCGTTGATATAGTTCGGCTGGATCAAGAATTTGCCGTAATGGTCGCGCGCGGCGGCGTATTCATACCCGGTGAGATCCTGCCCCCACCAGAGGTCGATGTCACGGTTGAAGAGCAGATCGCAGTCGAGGTACAGCAGTTTTTCGAGCGCGGCGAGTTCCGGCACGAGGTCGGCGAGCAGGCGCAGGAGGGTGTAGGGCGAGCAGTAGGCGCCCTCGTTCGGACAGCCGGAGAATTCCCGTAGATAGAGGTCGGTCACGTCGAGTTTCGTCACGGTGTTGTCCGCGCCGAACGTCTTGACATAGCGGTCGAGAAAGGCAATTTCGCGGTCGTCAATGGGGAGATAGGCGGGGTTCAGGTGGCTGGCGTCCATGGTCATGACCCACACGTGTACCGCCTCCCGGGACGATGTGCGGCGGAACACCGAGACAAGACAGGAGAGAATCCCGTCAAACACTTTTCCGTTCCCGGCAAAGAGCAGATGCTTCATGGCTGTTGATCCTTTCTGACGTAGCGAATGACGTCAACGGTGCTGTTCGCGGCGCGCTCGCACATTTTGGCATACACGCGGTCGCGTAAGTCTTTGCGTTGTGCGGCGCCGCGGAGGGCGGGATCCGGCAGGAAGGGGCCGTCCACATAGGTGACGATGCGCGGCTTCCTGCCGTGCCGCCGCTTCTGGTAGGTGTTCGTGAAACAGTAAACGGGGACGCCGAGGCGAATGGGATAGGAAAAGGCGTCGTCCGGGAAGGGGCGGATCCCCGTGTAATAGGGCCAGATGTGTGCCTCGGGGTAGACGACGACGGCACGCCCCTCGCGGGTGCGCGTCTCGACGGCTTTGGCAAAATTCCGTGCGGCGGCGAGGTCGTCCGGGAGCGGCAGGGCGCCGAGGCTCGGGGTAATGCGCCCGAGCACGGGCATCGAGACGTTGTTCGCGTGGACGATGGTGTAGGCGTGCTTCGGGTAGGTGAGCATGGAGGGCAGGACGGCGTCGCCGACCGGCTGGGTATGGTTCCCGAAGAGGAAATACCCGTTTTTCTTCCCCTGGGGGAGGTTTTTCCGCCCGATGACCTTGTGGCGGAAATGCAGTTTCAGATAGAGAAACGCGAGCGGCGTCGCCACGATGCGGTACCAGAAGAAGTGGGTCAGGCGTTTCCAGAGCGATTTGTGAATGTAGACCCAATTCCCGTCGATACGCTTCGGGGTGATGACCGCCGGGGAGAACTCGTCGTTGCGCTCGTCCTCATAGTAGATGATACTCGGCAGTTTACTCACGGGGAGGCGCCTCCTTTTCCGGCACCGCGGCGAGATCGCGCATGGCGGCGCGCAGGCGCTCTCCGAGCTCGTGTGCCCGCAGGCGGTGCGGGAGGGTCATATCCGGGTAAAACGGTCCGGCAACGGAAGTGACGGCATAGCGCTCGCCTCCGTCGGTCTTGCGAATGCCGGTGTAGAACACGAAAGAGGGTTCGTCGAATCGCACGGGGTAGAGGTAGGGGGCATCACCCGCGGTGTCTCCCACATAAACGGCGACGGCGCCGCGGCGCACGGTATGCTTTTCGAGCCGCTCGAGAAACGGGCGGACGTCCCGGTGCGTCTCGGGCGTCGGGAGCCCCGCACAATGGCGCATGAGGGGCGCGTAGGCGGCGAGGATATCCGCCGGGGCGGGGACAAGAATCGGCTTGTCTGTCAGGGACGCGGGCACCAGGGCGTCGAGCGGCGTGCCTGTGCGGTTGCCGTAGAGGAACATACCGCTGTGGCGGAAACCGCGCAGATTGCGTTTTCCGTGTGCGCGCCAATGATAGCCCCACGAGAGCATCAGGCGGACGCGCGGGCGCAGGAGCAGATAGCCGAGACGGCGCCAGCCGCTGCTCTCCGGGCGGAAGATGTCCGGCGCGTCCCCTCGGGGGGCGGCAGAGGCGGTGTTCTTGTTCGGTTTCGCGGTTTCCACGGTCGCTCTCCTTTCGGGGATTTTTGCCCGGCTCCGGGCGGGAAAGTTACGTGTTTATTGTAGGCAAAGAAACCGCCAAAGGCAACCTACTCCCGGTGGCACCGTCTCTCTTACCTGTCCGCCCGATTCTCCTGTGACGGGAAACGGGCTCTACGAATGGTAGAATCGGGCGGATTTTGGCAAAAATGTATGGTTTGGTTTGCATTTTCGACACTGGTGGCGCATATGACAGGCGCGCGGACGTAAAAACACCCGCTATTGATTTTTTTGCGGAAAGTGATATAATAATACTGCTATGGATGAACTTGAAGCGATTGTATCAAGCAATCTGACCGCTTTGCGCAAGCGCCGCGGTTGGACACAGGCGGAACTCGCGGAAAAAATTCACTACTCGGACAAGTCGGTTTCCAAGTGGGAACGCGGAGAGGCGCTCCCCGACTTAAAGGTGTTAAAAACCTTGTCGGAACTGTACGGTGTCACAGTGGATTGCTTTCTGACCGAGGGCGCCGCCGAGGATCCGGCGCCGTATATGGCGCCCGCCTCCAAACTGCGCTATCAGATATGGGTCACATTGCTTGCCGTATGTATTGTATGGCTGGCGGCGACCGCTCTTTTCTCATACTCTCTGCTCAATGCGGGCGAGGGGTTCTGGACGGCGTTCATCTGGGCGATCCCGGCGAGTGCCGTCGTGGTCGCGGTGTTCGACCGCCGGTATTTCCGGGGGAAACTGTCGTTCCCCGTTGCATCGATCTTTCTCTGGGGCGTGATCACGGCGATCTTTTTGCAGTGGCTCGATTACCATATGTGGGCGCTGTTCATCATCGGGGCGCCGGCGCAGATCGGGCTGGTATTGATGCATCAGATCCGACGTGTTTCGAGACAAGAGATAAGGGCGGAGACCAAGCCCCCGAAATAAATATAATGGGCAACCGATATTGGCTTTTCAAAGTTAAATGGAAAGCTGTATCGGTTGCCTTTGCTTTAAGAAACGCGGGGGCTTTAACCGCGTTCGCACGCTCTACCGCACAAAGTGCGCTGACGTTCGTGTGAACGCGATTTCTCCATCCCTTCTCTCTTGTCTCGTGTACAAAAGTTGAGCAATAGCGAGCGCAGATAAGG
>SFZB01000085.1 GCA_004558975.1 bacterium | reverse complement strand
CTCGACCATTTGCCGGAAATCGTAGAGGCGGGCGTAAAGCTCTTGACGGCGCTTATTACCAACCTCCCGCAAATCATTTTGACGATAGTACAGGCGCTCCCGCAAATTATCACGGCGGTAATTAACGCCCTCGTGAACAATATCCCGAAAATCATCGAGACGGGCGTAAAGCTCTTGACTGCCCTCATTACAAACCTCCCGCAGATTATCGCCGAAATCGTCCGCGCTATGCCGCAGATTATTACCGGCATCGTGAGCGCGCTCAGCGAGGGCGTGTCGCAGGTCGCGGAGGTCGGTAAAAACCTCGTCCGGGGCTTGTGGCAAGGCATCCAGTCGCTCGCCGGGTGGCTATGGGATAAAGTGTCCGGGTGGATTTCCTCCATTTGGGACGGCATTACGGACTTTTTCGGCATCCACTCCCCGAGCACAAAAATGGCGTGGGTGTCCGAAATGAACGTCGAGGGCGCAGTCGTCGGCATTGAGAAGAACAAGAGCAAGGCCGTAAAAGCCTATGGAGCTATGGGAGAGGAAATGCTCGCCGAGGTAGACTCCGGGCTCGCGGCGGTAAACGACAAGCTCAAAAGCTCTATCGGGGAAATCGAAACGGGCTTTTCCGCAAAGGCGACCGTCGAGGCCGTCTCCGCATCCGTCCCGGCGGACTTGACCGGGCGCGGCGGCGGTGCGACGACCTCCGGCGGCGGAGATACAAACGTCGTAAATCATTTTCATATCGCGGAGCTCGTCGTCCGTGAGGAGGCGGACGTAAAGAAGATTTCCCGCGAGCTCTACAATATGCAGAAATCGAAATCGCGGAGCAAGGGGGTATCTATGGCGTGAGCATGGGTTTTATTTTCGACAACAAGCATAGCGGGGATATGGGAGTCGTGTTCAAATCCACAGACCGAACACTCCTCCCCGCGAAACGGGTAACGCAATACACGATACCCGGCAAGAGCGGCACATACGACATAGAGGACGGTTACGAAAACCGCGAAATCGTATGCACGGTCGCTTTCGTCGGCGAGGGCTACCATTACGCGGGCGTGAGAACGCGAGCGCGCGCCGTGGCGGAATGGCTCTCCGGCGAGGGCTTGCTCGTATTTGACGACGAGCCCGAAAAGGCGTACTCCGCAAAGGTCGTCGGCGGTATCTCTATCGAGCAAATCGCCGTTACGGGAACGTGCGAGGTACGTTTCTTGTGTAAGCCGTTCGCCGAGTCCTTGCGCTACAATCAGCAGGACGTAAAATCCGTCTCTCTGCCTCACACGGAGGCGGTCAACGTCCGAGGAACGCAGGAAACGGACGGCTTAATCTATATCACGGCGCGCGGCAATATCCAAACGCTGACGATAACACGGCTCAAGGTAAATTAAAAAATTAGGAGGTTTCTACTATGAGCGCATTATCTAACGTCCACGCATCCACTCTCTTGAATACGTCCTTGCGGAGCGGGACGTACTATCTCGCTCTTTTCCTCACCGACCCGACGGCGAGCGGAACGGGTACGGAGGTATCCGGCGGCGGATACGCGAGAAAGATTATCAACTTTAGCGCGCCGTCCCTCGTGTCCGGCAAAGAACAGGTTTCCAACTCTGCGCCCGTTGACTTCGGCACTCTGACGGCAGACCTCGGCACGGTGGCCTATTGGGGCATCTATGACGCGCTGACGGCGGGTAATTTGCTTTGGTACGGCTCCTTTACCCGGAGCAAGAACGTACTCAACGGCGACGCTATCACGGTATCGGCGGGGGCTATCGTTTGCACTTTGGCATAACGAGGAGGCGAGCAAATGTATAACCGCACTCCGTACAATAAGACGACGTACAACCGAACAACGTCCATTGTGTTCGAGTGGCTCGCTACGGCGAACGCGGAGACGGATACCTCGGCGACGCTGAAAATCATTCGATACCTCGACGGCTCGGCGGCGGCGGTCGCTACCGCGTCCGGCGTGTTCGTCCGCGTCCTCCTCCCCTCCGCGCTTGCGGAGGCGGAGGCCGGGAGCGTCGGCGACTATATCCGCACTCTCTTTTTCTCCGCGCTTGCGGAGGCCGTAGCAACGGCGAGCGGTACGGGCGTTTCGACCTACGGCTCCGTCACTATGGTAATTGAGGGCGTGAACATGGTCGCCGGAGACGAGCTTATTATCGACACGGAGCACATGACCGTAACGCTCAACGGCGCGAACATAATCGACCGCGTGAGCGACGATAGCGCATTTTTCAAGCTCCAACCGGGCGAGAACGATATTATCGTCGAGGGCGGCACGACCGCAGACGTTAAAATCTTGTGGAAAGATAGGTGGTTATAATGGCAAAGCCGCAGATTTTCAACCGCGATATGAAGCGGCTCGCCTACCTCGACAACGCGCTCGCCGTCGGCTACGGCCTCGAGACTAATTCCCTATGGACGGCGACCTTTACGCTCCCGGCGGACGACCCGAAAAACGCCTATTGTACGCCGCTGAACTTCGTCGAGATTTTCGACGGAGACGAGCGTATCGACCTTTTCCGCATAATCGGGGAGGATATGGAGCGGAGCAACGGCGCGACTCGCTATTATGATTGCGAGCACGTCCTCGCTACGCTCCTCTCCGACGTTCTCTTTCAGTATCATCAATGCGGCGGCTCCGGCGTAAAGACTGCCGACGTTCTCAATTACATTCTCGCCCGGCAGACCCGGCAAAACTGGAAACTCGGGGCTTGCGATTTCAAACGCTATTTTGAATATAATTGGGAAAACTCGACGCTCCTCGCGGCGCTCTTTGCCGTGCCGGAGTGCTTCGATAGTGAATACCTTTGGTCGTGGGATACGACCGTCTATCCGTGGACGCTCTCGCTCACCGTGCCGACGGAGGCGCTCAAAAGTGAAATCCGATACGCAAAGAATATGACGAACATCAAAAAGACGACGGACGCGACCAGTATCGCAAACCGCGTCTATGCGCTCGGATACGGCGAGGGTGTAAACCAACTGACGATAGAGTCGGTGAACGGCGGCGTTCCCTATGTCGAGGACGCTTTAAGCATCGAGCGTTACGGCTTGTGTTCGACTATCCTCGTAGACTCGCGGTATCAAGTGGCGGAAAACCTCAAGGCATACGCCGAGCAGGTACTCGCCGGGCTCAAGGAACCGTATGTGAGCTATGAAATCGGCGCTATCGACCTCCACCGGCTGACCGGAGACAAGTTCTCAAAGTTCCGCCCGGGCGAGGTCGTCCGCGTCGTGGACGAGGCCGACGGAATTAACCTCCGTACCCGCATCGTACGCGTTGAGAAAGCGGATGCAGAGGGAGACCCGGGAAACGTCACGGTAACGATTGCCAACAAGACGCAGGATATAGCGGGCAGTATTTCCGACTTGCAGAGCCGCGCCCTCATTTCCGAGACATACGCGCAGGGCGCGACCAACCAACAAACTCGGTGGTACGCATTAACAAAATGCTCCTCAATATCGAGTTCGAGGCGTTCCGGGCGTATGAGAAAGCTATCGGCGGCGGCGGTGGACAAACGACCTCCTCCGGCGGCGGACAGACAACGAGCTCCGGCGGCGGGCAGACAACGAGCTCCGGCGGCGGCTCTACGACCTCCTCCGGCGGCGGGCAGACCTCCGGCGGAACGGCGCTCGAGTCCTCGAACGTGCTCCCGAGCGAGACGAACGGACAGGCCGTGCATAACCACGGTATTTCTCAACACGCCCGCCTCGCAACGACAAGCGACGGGAAAACCGTTGACGGATACGAGACGTTCATTTGGTCGGGCGCGCATACGCATCCGTCGCACACGCACAGGATTTCCGCACATACACACGAGGTCTACGACCATACGCACACGGTAAGGGCGCACACGCATACGGTGAAAGACCATACCCACACCGTAAAAGACCATACCCACGCTAT
>SFZB01000084.1 GCA_004558975.1 bacterium | reverse complement strand
GAATCTGCTCGGCTATCTGCAGAAGAAGGATATCAACCGCTACCGCGAGATCATCAAGAAACTGGGCCTGCGTAAGTAAGACCCGGCAGGACGGGGAACGCATGCAAAGTGCTTTCCCCGTTTCTCACGTTTCCAACGGGATGCTTCATAGAACTTAATCAAGCGGGGTCGCGGCTTGATTAAGTGCTATGGCTCCCGAGAAAATCAAAATCACAGAAAAGGAGCCACACTATGTCCGCACAACACAAAGTATTCAAAGACTATCGCGTGTTCGAGTACACCTACGCCGGCAGACCTCTGAAGATCGAGGTCGGTAAAATGGCGGGGCTGGCGAACGGCGCCTGCATGGTGCGCTACGGCGACACCTGCATCCTTGCGACCGCGACCGCTTCTGCCGCACCGAGAGAGGGCATCGACTTCCTGCCGCTGTCCGTGGACTACAACGAGAAGATGTACGCCGTCGGTAAAATCCCCGGCGGGTATCTGAAGCGCGAGGGCAAGCCCTCCGAGAAGGCGATCCTCACCTCCCGTGTGATTGACCGCCCCGTCCGTCCCCTGTTCCCGAAAGACCTGCGGAACGACGTCGCACTCGTTTTGGACGTCATGTCCGTGGATCAGGACTGCTCGCCCGAGATCACCGCGATGATCGGCGCGTCCGTCGCCCTCTCCATTTCGGATATTCCGTGGAACGGGCCGATCGGCGGTGCCTTCATCGGTATGGTGGACGGTGAGTACGTCGTCAACCCGACCGCCGCACAGCGCGCGGTGTCCACGCTGGAGCTGACGGTCGCCGCATCCGAGAAGAAGGTCGTCATGATCGAAGCCGGCGCGAAGGAAGTGACCGACGACGAGATGTTCGACGCCATTATGCTCGCGCACAAGGAGATCAAAGATCTGCTCGTGTTCGTGAACGAGATCATCAAAGAGGTCGGTAAGCCGAAGTTCTCCTATGCCTCCGGCGAGCTCGATCACGATATGTTCGACGAGATCTTCGCTTACTGTGAGACCCGCGTCATGGAAGCGCTCGACACCGACGATAAGAACGTGCGCGATGCCCGCCTCCAGCCCATTATCGAAGACATCGCCGCGACGTTCTCCGAAAAGTATCCGAGCCTCTCGACCCAGCTCCCCGAACTGATTTATAAGATTCAGAAGAAGATTGTCCGCCGCTGGCTCATCAACGACAAGAAGCGTGTGGACGGCAGAGCCATGGACGAGATTCGTCCGCTCGATGCCGAAGTCGGTCTCCTGCCCCGCACCCACGGCTCCGGGATGTTCACGAGAGGACAGACGCAGGTGCTGTCCGTCGTGACCCTCGGTACGCTCTCCGATGCACAGAAGCTGGACGGGCTTGACGACGAGGATTCCAAGCGCTATATGCACCAGTACAATATGCCCGGCTACTCGACCGGTGAAGCCAAGTCGGTGCGTAGCCCCGGCAGACGTGAGATCGGTCACGGCGCGCTTGCGGAGCGCTCGCTCGTTCCCGTGTTGCCGTCCGTCGAAGAATTCCCCTACGCGATCCGTGTCGTCTCCGAAGTGCTTTCTTCGAACGGCTCGACCTCGCAGGCTTCCGTCTGCGGTTCCACCCTCGCCCTCATGGACGCGGGCGTGCCGATTAAAGCGCCGGTCGCCGGTATCTCCTGCGGTCTGATTACCGAGGACGACGGCACCTGGACGACCATGATCGACATTCAGGGACTGGAAGACTTCTACGGCGATATGGACTTCAAGGTCGCCGGTACGCATAAGGGTATCACTTCCATTCAGATGGATCTGAAGATTGACGGTCTGACCCCTGAGATCATTCGCGCCGCCCTCGAGACGACGCACAAGGGGCGCGACTATATCATCGACGAGTTCCTGCTCAAAGCCATTCCCGCACCGCGCACGGAGGTTTCTCCTTACGCGCCGAAGATGGTCTCCTTCAAGATCGATCCCGACAAGATCCGTGAGGTCATCGGCAGCGGCGGGAAGGTCATTCAGAAGATCGTCGCCGATACCGGCGCCAAGATCGATATCAACGACGACGGTACCGTCTGCGTTGCCGCGGTGGACAAGAACGCCATCGACGCGGCGAAGGCGATCATCGACGCGATCGTGTTCGAGCCTGTGGTCGGCGAGACCTACGACGGCGTCGTAACCCGTATCGTCAAGAGCAAGGACGACGAGACCAAGGACGTCGGTGTCATTGTCGAGTATGCCCCCGGTAAGGACACGCTGGTGCACATTTCCAAGCTGCAGGACAAGCGCACCGAGCACTGCGAGGACGTCTGCCGCGTCGGCGATCATGTACGCATCAAGTACATGGGCATCGACAAGAAGGGCAGACAGGACTTCTCCATGAAGGACGCCGACTGATTCGTAAGGATTCCGAAAATCAAAGACGTTTAAAAGACCGCGACGGGAACCGTCGCGGTCTTGATTTTTCTTTTCGGGAGGTGCTTTCGTGAAACGGAATGCACGCGATCTTGTCAACATGCTGGCGGCGGCGGTGGTCGTCCTTATCGCCCTGCTCCTCGCCCTCGGCGTCCATGCCTGCCGCAACACCGAGGAGGCGCGCGAAAAACGCGCGCGGACGCTCCGCGGGAACACCCCGGAGACGGAGACGCACACCCTGTCGACCGGTGCCCCCACCCCGCTCCCCCTGCCGTCGGCATCGTCTCCCCTCACGGCGGAGCGCCTTTCGCAAGTGCAGTCGTCTCTCACCGTCCTCGCCCCCACGCTTGACGGGGCGGAGCCGGTTTTCTCGGCATCGCCCGGTCTTTTGGTCTCCCCCGCCACCCTCGCGCCGCTCGGCGAACTTGCCGCCGCTTTCCACCGGGCGCGCCCGTCCGAGACGCTGTATGTGACCGCGGCGTTCCGCGCGGATCCCGCCTCCCCTTTTGCGACCGGCTACGCCGTTTCCCTTGCTGTCCGCCGCCCGACCGGCAAAAGCGCGGGGTCTGAAACGAACAGCAGGGGGACGGCAGGCGCCGCTGCGGGTGTGGTAGCCGCAGGCACGGCTTACACCGCCGACGGCTCCACCGAGACAGTCCCCCTCACCGATTTGCCCGATGCCGCCGCCTACCTTGCCGCCGTGCGGGCACGTTACGGCTTTATCGCCGTGTCGGAGAGCGGCGCCGACCTCTGCTACATCGGCTACCCCCACGCCACCCTCATGGAGGAACGTCGCCTGACCCCCTCCCAGTACCTGACCTACCTCTCCCTGTTTTCGCAGGGGGAACCCCTCACCGCCGCCGCTTTCGGCAACACCTACCGCCTCTTTTACCTCCCCGCCGAGAGCGGCAGCGCCTCGCTCACGCTCCCGCGCGATACCCCCTTTTCCGCTCTGCCCGTCGGCGCCGCCGGCTTCCTCGTCGTCCTCCCCGGCGACGCCTGACGCCATTATCCCCACCATCCGACGTCGCGCATCGACCATGACACCCCCGCTGCTTCCCCTTGCCCCGACACTTGACACTGTGTGACGGCGCCCCGTCGACCCGGTTACCCGCGCGCCATGGCTCCCCTACGATAAAAAGAGTACCGACGAAGATCAGTACTCTTGTGCTGTTTGCTACTAATCGGACACACCGATTCCTAAGCAATTGCATTATAAACAAATTATGCAAACCCGTATTGCTGCAATATGTTGCATTGGTTTAATTCGCTCAATTTTGCTGTTTTGGTTTCCA
>SFZB01000083.1 GCA_004558975.1 bacterium | reverse complement strand
TCTTTGACATAATGACCGATATAGCGCGGGCAGAGGTCGGGTGCTTCGACCGTGACGTCGATCGACGTTTTCCCCTCGGCTTCGGCGGTATAGTGCCCGTCCGGCTCTGTGAGGGGTCTGTCCAGTTTCGCCGCGAGTTCGCGCGCAATCCCGAAAACGGACTGGCAGTGCGGGAGGTTCGCGGTAATGGAGATGTCCCACACTTCGTCGTCAAGCCCGAGAACCTGCTTCACGTCCGTACCGGGGACGGTATCCTCCGGCAGAATCAGAATGCCGTACACGCCGGCACCCTCGAACCAGTCGTCATCGATGCCGAGTTCTTCGCCAGAGCAGAGCATTCCGTTTGACGGCGTGCCGAGCAGTTTCCCGTTCTTAATCGTAACGACCTTACCCTCGCGCCCGATGACGGTCGCGCCGTGGAGCGCGACAGGAACATGGTCACCCGCCTTGATATTGGAGGCGCCGGTGACGATCTGGATATCTTCGCCGTAGGCGCCGCAGTCCACGTGGCAGATGTGCAGGTGTTCGGAGTTCTCCATCTTCTCGACCGAGATGAGGCGCCCGACGACCACACCGGCAATATCCGGCGCGGCGCCTTTGCGCTCCTCGACCTCGAGCCCGCAGGAGAACAGGCTCGTTTCAATCGTATCGTTGTCAATGCCGTGCAGATCGACGAGATCGCGCAGCCAACTGATGGGCAGTAACATCGGCGGTGTCCTCCTTACTTACGGAACTGACGCAGGATCGACTGATCCCCGTCGTAGAGAATGTGAATGTTGTTGATGCCGTACTTGAGCATGGCGATACGGTCGAGCCCGGCGCCGAACGCGAGCCCCGACCATTCGTCCGGGTTCAGCCCGCAGTTCTCGATGACGCGGCGGTTGACCACCCCGCCGCCGAGAATCTCAATCCAGCCCGTGCCTTTGCACAGGCGGCAACCGACGCCCCCGCACTCACAGCAGGAGACGTCCACCTCGACGGACGGTTCGGTGAACGGGAAGTAAGAGGGGCGGAAACGCGTCTTGGTCTCGGGGGTGAACATGGCTTTCGCCAGCGTGTCGAGCAGCCCCTGCAGGTCGCAGAGCGACAGGTTCTTGTCAATCACGAGCCCCTCAATCTGGTGGAACATGGGCGTGTGCGTCGCGTCGTCGTCACAGCGGAAGACGCGCCCCGGCATGACCACCTTGAACGGCGGTTTCATGGTTTCGAGGCAGTGGATCTGTCCCGGGGAGGTGTGCGTGCGGAGCATGACGTCCTCCGCGATGTAGAAGGTATCCTGCTTGTCTCTCGCGGGGTGATCCTTCGGCGTGTTCAGCGCCGTGAAGTTGTGATAATCGTCCTCGACCTCGCGCCCTTCATAGACCTTGAAGCCCATACCGATAAAGACCTCACAGAGCTTGGCTCTGACAAGGTTCGTCGGGTGAATGGCGCCGCGGGTCGTACGCCTCGCCGGCATGGTGATATCTACCTGCTCGCTCGCGTACTTTGCCGCGAGTTCCTCGGCGGCGATGCGCTCCTCGAGCGCTTTGAAACGCGCCTGCACGGAGTCTCTGAACGAGTTGATGAGTTTCCCGATGATGGGGCGTTCCTCTTTCGGGTAGTTGCCCATTTCTTTCATCAGCGCGGTGATGCTCCCGGTTCTGCCCAGGTACTTGGCGAAGAAGTCTTTGAGCCCCTCGCCGGACTTCACTTCCGCGAGGGCTTCGTCCACGCGGGCTTCGAGTGCCTTGATTTTTTCTTTCATGCGGATATCCTCTTCCGTCAGATTGATATACAATCTTATATTATACTCTGTTTTAAAGACTTGTCAACGGGAACGCAAAAATCGGGGCGCCGCGGCGCCCCGATGGCAGGCAGAGAAAAACGGGCGACAGCCCCGGCGCCGTCAGACCGAAAGGCGCAGGAGAAGAATCTCGCGCGGGTTGCCGAAGCGCGGGAGGAGCGACGGCTTGACGCCGCGGGAGACGAGCAGATGACCGTCGTCGTAAAAGCCGGAGGTGTAACGCGGGAAGAGCCCCTGTCCCGGGGCATAGACACCCAGCCCGAAGAGGCGCCATTGTCCGCCGTGCGCGTGCCCCGAGACGGTCAGGTCAAAATGACGGTCGCGCAGATACGGGTCGTAATATTCCGGGTGGTGCGAGAGCAGGAGTCTGTAGCCCGGTGCCGCCGCAAAACGGTCGAGAAACGCGAGGTCGGGCGTGTGCCCCGCACGATAGTAAACGGACGTCAGCCCGCCGAGGAGAATCCCGCGGAAGGGCATAAAGTCGTCCTCCAATCGGTGGACGCCGAGGCGCGTCATCGTGTCGGCAAGCTCGGGGGGGAGCGTGTAGTCGTGATTGCCGCGCGACCAGAAAAGCGCACAGTGCGGAGCCAGGATTTCCAGGCACCGCGCCGCTTCTCCGACGGCGAAACGGCGCCGCCGCGGCGGCGCTTCAAACAGGTCGCCGACGAACAGGCAGGCGTCGGGCGAGAGGGCGAGGACGCGCGCCGCCGTCTCCTCGCCCCGTCGGTTATGCAGATCGGCGACGACGGCGAGGGTCAGGTCGGCACCCGTGCCGGGGATCGCATATTCCGTGACCGTCAGCGCCATTTTGCTTCGTCCTCCCGCGTATTTGTTGTTTTCAGTATATCGGCTCGGGGCGGATTTGTCAATCATGTTTGACACCGGGCATTTCCCATGATACAATAAAGGGAAAGCAAACAAGTGAGGCGGAAGCATGATCTTAGTCATCGCGGAGAAACCCAGTCTCGGGCGCAACATCGCGGGCGCCATCGGCGGGATGCAGAAACGGAACGGCTATATGGAGGGGGGCGAGTACCTTGTCACGTGGGTATTCGGACACCTCTTTTCTCTCGCGGACATCGAACACTATGCCCCCGCGCCCACAGGGTCGCGCGGCTGGACGTTCGCCAATCTCCCGTGCTTCCCGAAGGCGTTTGATTATCAGCTCGCCGGTGACGACGGTGTCAAGCGGCAGTACGCGCTCATCGAGTCGCTCTGTAACCGCCAGGACATCACGGCGATCGTCAACGCGGGGGACGCCGATCGCGAGGGTGAAATCATCGTGCGTACCTGCGTGCGCAAAGCCTTAAAAAGCGAGAAACCGCTCCTGCGCCTATGGCTCCCCGACCAGACCCCGGAGACCATCCGCTCGGCGCTCGCGGAAATGCAGCCGGACAGCGCGTATGACAACCTCGCGGCGGAGGGGTACGCCCGCACCTATATCGACTGGCTGTGGGGGGTCAATCTGACACGCTATGCGTCGATCATCTCCGGGCGGCTCCTGCGCGTCGGACGCGTCATCGTGCCGATCGTCAAGGCAATCTACGACCGCGATCTCGCGATCCGCCGCTTCACCCCCGAAACATACTACGGCGTTACCTCCCGCACCGAAGTCGGCGGGGAGGAGCTGCTCCTCGTCTCCCGGGAAGAGTTCCGCGGGGCGGATCTCGACGCCGCCCGTGCCGGGGCGCAGGCGCTCGCGGATCGCTACAACGCCGCGACCACCGTCGTAACCGATAAGAAGTCGAAAGAGGACATTCTCCCCCCGGGCAAACTCTATTCGCTCTCCACCCTGCAGAACGTCCTCGGCAAGAAGTTCAAGATGTCGATGAAAGATTCGCTCGACACCGTGCAGGGGTTATACGAGCGCGGCTTTCTGACCTATCCGCGTACCAACTCGGAGTACCTCGCCACCGCCGAAAAGGGCAAGGTGCGTCAGAT
>SFZB01000082.1 GCA_004558975.1 bacterium | reverse complement strand
GAGGGACGCGGGGCGATACGGCGCGGCACAACATCGCGCCGGTCTATGACGGGAACAGCCGGGTACTGATCCTCGGGAGTTTCCCGTCGGTGGCGTCACGGGCATCGGGCTTTTTTTACGGGCATCCGCAAAACCGCTTCTGGCGGGTGATTGCCGCCGTGTGCGGGGAAGAGGTGCCGCGGACGGTGGGGGAGAAGACCGCACTCCTGCTCGCGCACGGGATTGCGCTGTATGACGTCATCGGTCAGTGCGAAATCAGGGGAAGCGCGGACGCGTCGGTGCGTGACGTGACGGTGAATGATCTTTCCCCGATTTTCCGCGCGGCGGAGATCCGCCGGATCTATGTCAACGGCAAAACCGCCGAAAAATACTACCTTCGTTATATGCAGCCGGTGACGGGGCGTCCCTGCGTCTGCCTGCCCTCGACGAGCGCCGCGAACGCCGCTTGGTCGGAAGCGAGGCTCACGGACGCGTGGCGGTGTATCCTCGGAGATGCAGACGGCGGGGAGCCGCCTGCCCCTCACTCCCCCTGAGGGGGCGGAGGTGTTGTTTCGGTTCTCAGGAGCCGGGAACAGGCGTTCTCCGCGCGACGGGTGTCGTCGCGCAGTTCCTTTAAGAGAGAAGCCGACTCTTCGGAGAGCGGGAAGCGGAGAGAAAGACGGCATCCGTCGAGAATGCCCCGGCATGCGTAGGCGGCTGCGGACAGCCATACGACACCGAGGCTCGGTGAGAGCGACAGCGGCGCCGCGCGCATCCCGACGAGGGTACGGGCAAGAACATGACGGATCCAGACCTGCGACAGCCGCAGGTCCTCTTCATTTGCGCTCCCGGCGGTGTCGGCACTCTCTGACGCGTCGAGCCGTGCGGCATAGGATCCCGCCCCCTCGGCGATGGTGGCGGCGAGGGAGATGAGAGACGGGGATACAAGACCTCCCGGGAGCCACCGCGCGAGATCCGCCGCCGCACGGAGCACGAGTGCCATCTGCCGTGCGGCGTTGCAGGACAGGCTGTCGGAGAGCCGCGTGCGCGCAAAATCTTCTTCCACTCGGTCGAGCCGGTCGTAGTACCGTGCGAGGTATTGCCGCGCCGCCCCGGGCAGAACGGTCGGTGTGTCCATGGGGTCCCTCCTCTCTCCGCGTTCTTCCTGACAGTTTATGCGTGGGGGTCGACGGGCGACAGAGCATCTTGCAAAAACGGTGTGTGCGTGCTATGATAGAAGAGAAGAAACGGGTGATTTCGATGACCCGGAGGAAATCAAACATGAAAAAGCTGTTGCTATGTGCGGTACTGCTACTCTCTGTCCTCGCGACGGTCGCGTGTGACGCGTCCATTTTGCAGATTGAAGATACGAACGGGGCGGAAAACGCGGCTCTTGCGACCCTGACCGACGCGAAACTTCTGGACACGATGCCGCAGGTGGTCAAACAGGGTGCGGTACGTTCCGATCGAAAGGGCGTCTGCCGTTTCCGCGTCAAGAAAATGTCCGGGGTGGAGGAACTCTATACCTTTGATGCCGACCCGGATGTCACCTATCATTTCACAGTGACGTCGAACCTCACGGCGGGGAACCTCCGGCTGTATATCTGCGCGGGCGGCGGCATTGTAGCGGACATCCCGCTTGGCGAGGAGCAGAGTGTGGAGGTCTTTGGCATCTCGGGGATCGCGTCGGTGCGTGCCGCGGCGGAGAGCGCTGCGTTCTCCGTCGAGATCACACACGGGGCGTAAAGTCTCGTCGGTCATGTGAAACGCGCGGAATACAGACAGGCGGGCAGGCAATGCCCGCCTGTTTTTCTTGACAATACGGTGCGTGACTGGTAGAATGAAATGGAATGACGAAACAGACGAGGTGTTACCATGAAAACACAACCTCTTAAGGGAATGTGCGACTATCTGCCGCGGCAGGTCGCCCTGCGCGATTATTTACAGACGACGATCCTCGACGTGTACCGCGCCGCCGGATATGAGCGGATCAGTACACCGGCACTCGAGGACGCCGAGAACATCGACAAGAGCGAGGGCGGCGACAACCTGAACCTCATTTTCAAGGTGCTCAAGCGCGGCGAAAAACTCGCGGCGGCACTTGCCGAGGGCGACGAAAAGGGGCTCTCCGACATGGGGCTGCGCTACGACCTGACCCTGCCGCTCTCCCGCTACTATGCCTGTAACCGGCAGAATCTGTTCACACCGGCGAAGTGCATCCAGACCGACCGCGTCTGGCGCGCGGAGCGCCCGCAGAAGGGCAGACTGCGCGAATTTGTACAATGCGATATCGACATTCTCGGCTCCGCCTCCCCCACCTGCGAGGTGGATCTCATCTGCACGACGGCAAAGGCGCTCCGCAAGATCGGTATGGACAGATTCACGATCCATATCAATGACCGCGCTCTGCTGACCGGTGTGCTCCGCAAGATCGGTGTGCCGGACGAGCTGCGCGACAGTGTGTGCATTTCGCTCGACAAACTCGATAAAATCGGTCTTGACGGCGTTGCCGCGGAACTGAATGAGAAAGGGCTCGCGCCGGAGGTCGTCGGCGGTATTGCCGCGCTGATGGCGGACGGCACCGTTTCACTCGACAAAGCGGCGTCTTACCTAGACGATCCCGCACCCGCCGAACGTCTGCGGTTCATCACCGAGAGCGTTGCCTCCATTACCGACGGCACGGTGCCGCTCGTGTTCGATATCACGCTCATTCGCGGGCAGGGCTACTATACCGGCCCCGTCTTTGAGGTGCGCTCCGAGGAGTTCCGCGGCGCGATTGCGGGCGGCGGCAGATATGACCATCTGATCGGGAAGTTCCTCGGGGAGGACGTGCCTGCCGTCGGGTTCTCCATCGGCTTTGAGCGCATCTGCGCGATCCTTTCCGACCGCGGTTTTACGCCCCCGACCTCGCGTCGCCGCGTGGCGATGCTTTACTACCCGGATCAACTCGTCGCCGCGGCACGCGCGGCAGAGGACATGCGCGATACCGCCGACGTCAGCCTGATTGAAAAGACGGGCAAGGTCGGCAAGCTGATTGCCCGCTGTGAAGCGTACGGGTTCGATGCCATCGCCGAGATGACTGCCGAGGGCGTCAGCGTCAAGGAACTCGCGAAATGACAGGGAAGACCGGAACAACGCCGGAGAGGGAAACACACGATCATGCGGGCATCAATGACATGACCGATGCGGGTGTCTGCCGTGCTACGGATGCAACACCGCGTGCGCTCCCCTCGGTTGCGGCGCTTGCGTTCCTCGGGGACGCGGTGCATACGCGGTTCGTGCGACGGCAGCTCGTCGGAGAGGGCATCTCCCACGCAAAGGATCTGAACCGCGAGGCACTTCGCTTCGTCACGGCGCCCATGCAGGAAAAAGCCTATCTTGCCGTGCGGGAGCGGCTGACGGAGGAAGAGCAGGACGTCTTTCGCCGCGCCTTCAACCTCTCGCATATCAATCGACCGAAAAACGTCAGCGGGGAAACGTACCGCACGGCGACCGGCTATGAAGCCGTCCTCGGTATGCTCGATTACCTCGGCGCGCAGGAGCGCCTCGAGGAACTGCTCACCGTCGGCTTTGACGCCTGCCGATAAAATGACATTGGACAAATCGGGAGAACAGAATACGATACCGCCGCGCCGCACAGCGCGGCGGTGTTTTATACGCCCTATGGCTGTAAAGCTAACTTTCCAATCGATTCTATCAACAGAAGACTAACGGAAAGCGGAACGGCGAAAACACACCGGGAGGGGCTAGGGGGTGCACTATCCG
>SFZB01000081.1 GCA_004558975.1 bacterium | reverse complement strand
GCTCTTCTATCTGCGTGACAGAGTTGGTAAGGCCGCGAAGGTAAAAGAGAAGATCTAATTTCCTCGACGGCAAATAGAAAACGACCGCTGCTCTGTCAGCGGTCGTTTTCTGTATCCTTTGTGAAGTGCCGGGGGATCCGTTGTCTGTGGCAGTTCCCCCCGCGCAGTCACCGTATCTCCGTGCGGTTACGCCATGCGCTCCGGTAGCTTTGCGCCGCCGAGCAGGTGGAAGTGCAGGTGGCGGACAGACTGACAGCCGTCTTCGCCCACGTTGGTGATGACACGGTAGCCGTTTTCGAGCCCGAGTGCTTTTGCGACCTCGGGGATCGCTTCCGCGACGTGACGCACGATATCGCTGTTTGCGGGAGTCACTTCGTCAATGGAAGAAATGTGCTCTTTCGGCACGATGAGGACGTGTACGGGGGCTTGCGGCTGAATATCGCGGAAAGCGTAAACATAGTCGTTCTCGTACACTTTGGCGGACGGGATTTTCCCCGCGATGATTTTACAAAACAGGCAATCCATCAATTTTGCACCTCGCTTTTAATGTATTTTTAGTCTAGCACACACCGACTGCGCTTTGCAAGGGGGAAGACCGATGAAATCATATATTTTACCGTCCCCCGAGGGGGTCGCGGACGTTTGGGAGCGCCTCCGGGCGGAGACACACCCTCTGGTCATTTGGGGCATGGGGAACGGCGCCGACAAATTGCTGATTGCCTTTGCCGAGAGAGGGCTGACCGCCGCCGATTTTGTCGCATCGGACGGTTTCGTGCGCGGACAGTCTTTTCACGGCAAACGCGTGCTTTCGTTCGCCGAGGTGAGAGAAAAGTATGCGTCGCCGGCGCTCGTCATGGCGTTCGGCACCGCGCGCCCCGAGGTACTGGAATCCGTCCTTTGCCGTATGGGAGAATATCCGCTGTACCTTCCCGACCTGCCGGTCGCGGGGGAGACAGTATTCGATGCCGCCTATTATCGCGCCCATTATGAAGAGTTCCTTGCGGTCAGCGAATGTCTTGCCGACCCAATGTCGCGTGACCTTTTTGCCGCCGTTATCACCTATAAACTCACGGGCAACCCCGCGATCCTTTTCGACGCATGGACGCCTGCGGAGGAGACGGCACAACTGCTCGGACTTTCTGCGGTCAAAACCTATATTGACGTCGGTGCCTATACCGGTGACACGCTTGCGGAACTGCTTGCACTGGGGGCGCCGCTGACGCATGCTGTCTGCGTCGAGCCGGACAACCGGAATTTCCGCAAGCTGACGGCAAGGGCGGAGGCGCTCGCGCCGCTCCCCGTCACCTGCGTACATGGCGCGGCATGGAATGTAGCGGGGACGGGGTGCTTTTTCGGGAGCGGGAACCGCAACGCCTCCCTCTTGGGGGCATCGTACGAGAACCGCCCGACGGACACCGCCCTAATCCCCATTGATACTCTTGCCCGGGGACTGGAGCCGGATTATATCAAATTCGATACCGAGGGGGCAGAGCGGCAGGGACTAATCGGTGCCGCTGCGACCATCGACCGCGCAAGACCGAAGCTGCGGGTTGCGGCGTATCATCGCACGGAGGATTTGATTGTATTGCCGAAATTGCTCTTATCGCTATGTCCCGATTATCACATTTATCTGCGGCGCAAGCGTTGTCTCCCGGCATGGGAGGCAGATTTCATCGCGCTACCCGAGAAAGGAGCCATGACACATGAAAACGTCTGACAGACCGGCGCCGGAACTGCTTTCTCCGGCGGGAAATTTTGAAAAAATGGAGGCGGCGATCCGCTACGGTGCAAACGCCGTCTACCTTGCGGGGCACGCTTTCGGTATGCGCTCCGCCGCGGACAATTTCAGCGATGAGGAACTTGCTGCGGCGATCGCTTACGCACACGAACGCGGCGTGCGAGTCTATGTGACGGTGAACACGGCTCCGCGTGATGCGGAGTACCCGGCGCTCGCCGCCTATCTGCGGCGCCTCGGAGAACTCGCACCCGATGCGTTGATCGTCGCCGATATCGGCGTGTTCTCCCTTTGTCGGGAACTGATCCCCGAGATGGAATTGCACGTATCGACCCAGGCGAACAGCGTTTCCGCCGCGGACGTGCGGGCGTGGGGGCGGCTCGGGGCGAAGCGCGTGGTACTCTCGCGGGAGCTGACGCTGGAGGAGATCCGCGCCATTCGCGCGGCGGTTCCCCTGGGGACGGAACTCGAGTGCTTTATTCACGGTTCCATGTGTATTTCATACAGCGGCAGATGCCTTTTGTCCAACTATCTCTGCGGGCGTGACGCGAATCACGGCGCCTGCGCCCAGCCCTGTCGCTGGGAATACAAGATCCGCCCGACATCTTATGAACTGATTGAAAGGGAACGCCCCGATATGCCCATTCCGATCGAGGAGACGGCAGGGGAGACTTTCATCATGTCGAGCCGCGACCTTTCGATGATTGCCCATGTACCGGAACTCATCGACGCCGGTATCGCGTCCTTTAAGATCGAGGGGCGCATGAAGAGCGCCTACTATACCGCCGTCGTCACCAATGCCTATCGCATGGCAATCGACGCCGCGCTCCGTGGGGAGACACAGCCGGATCCGCTCTGGCTCCGGGAGCTTGCGAGCGTTTCGCACCGGGAATACGACACCGGCTATTTCTTCGCTGACTCCCGGAAAGAGGCACTCACCTGTCGGGAAAGCGGCTATATTCGCGAGAAAGCCTATCTTGCGACGGTGCTTTCCTATGACCCGGCGACCGGGGAAGCCAAGTGTGTGCAGAGAAACAAGGTCTCCGTCGGCGACCCGATGGAGCTTCTGACACCGGGCAAAGGCGGGCAGCCTCTTTTCTGCACTGCACTCTTTGATGAAGAGCATCAGCCGATACCCTCCACGCCACACCCGGCGATGATCTTCTATTTGCCCGTGCCGTTCCCGGTACAGCCGGGCGACATTCTCCGCGGCGGGGAAGTCATTCCGAAATCGTAAGATCCGGGTGAACGGATATCCACCTCTGCGGATCCTGCGCTACGCGACGTATCCATCGCCGCACAAACAGAAAAACAGCCCTTTGATGAGGGCTGTTTTTCTTGTGTTACGGCTGTTCGAGGACGGAATCCCACCGGATCGGAGTCGTTCCGTTTTCAATGAGAAAATGATTGCATTTGGAAAAGTGCTTACAGCCGAAAAAGCCGTTGTAGGCGGAGAGCGGCGAGGGGTGCACGGTTTCGAGAATCAAATGACGCGGATTCGTGATAAGGCTCTTTTTTGACCGCGCGTTACCGCCCCAGAGGAGAAAGACGATGGGGTGATCTGCATTGTTCAGCGAGCGAATGACGGCGTCGGTGAACGTCTCCCATCCGTGCCCCTTGTGACTTTGCGGGGCGCCCGCGCGTACGGTGAGGGTCGTGTTAAGGAGGAGTACGCCCTGATCTGCCCAGCTTTGGAGGTATCCGCCCTTCGGCGTTGGCATGCCGATGTCGTCGGCGAGTTCCCGGTAGATATTGCAGAGAGACGGCGGCGGTTCAATTCCGGGCTGGACGGAAAAGCAGAGTCCGTGCGCCTGCCCGGGACCGTGGTAGGGGTCCTGCCCGAGAATCACCGCTTTCACCTTGCTGTAAGGCGTGCTTTTCAGGGCATTGAAGATATGGTACATATCGGGATAGATGCGCCGCGTCCGATATTCTTCCTTGAGGAACTCGCGCAGGGCGAGATAATAGTCCTTGTGGAACTCGTCTCCGATGACGTCGTCCCAGTCGTTCCCGATTTTCGGCATAAAAATC
>SFZB01000080.1 GCA_004558975.1 bacterium | reverse complement strand
GGGCTTGGTTGCCTGCGAGGGGAGCCGTCAAAATTCCTTCTGTGAATGAATTTTGACGAGCGACAAGCCGGAAAACCTTGCCCCCCGGGCGACGACGACCGTCGTTGCCCCGGGGGGCTTGGTTGCCTGCGAGGGGAGCCGCTGAAATCCTTTCGGTGAACGGATTTCAGTGAGCGACAAGCCGGAAAACCTTGCCCCCCGGGCGACGACGACTGTCGACGCCCGGGGGGCTTGGTTGCCTGCGAGGACAAGCCTTTTCCTTAAAAAGGTTCTCTCCCGCAAAAATCTTTTACTTTCGTTCAGTCCTGCTTTTTTGGTTTGGAGCGGAAGAGGATGGCGGCGAGGTAGCCGAAGACCAGAGCCGCGGTGATACCGGCGGAGGCGGCGGTGAGCGGACCTGTCAGGGCGCCGAGGAGCCCTGTTTCATCGACCGCTTCCCGTGTCCCCTCGGCGATTGTCCCGCCGAAGCCGACGAGCGGAACGCCGGCACCCGCCCCGGCAAAGTTCTTGAGAGGCGTGAACAGCCCGACGGCACCGAGCAACACCCCGGCGACCACATAAAGCACGAGGATCCGTGCCGGCGTCATCGCGGTATAATCAATCAGTAACTGTGCGATGATGCAGATGACCCCGCCGACGAGCCACGCCCAAAGCAGCGATAAAAAGAAGCTTCCCATGTCTTTATCTCCTCCCGCTTTCGGGCGCGCAGAGTTCAATGACGGGCGCGACCCCGATAATGGATTTTCCCTGCTGAATACTGGTGGGGCTCATCAGCGCCCCCGTCGAGAGAAAAAGAATCTTTCGATACGTCCCGTCCGTGAGCCCGGGGAGAAACTGCAGCGCCAGTGTCGCCGCGCTGCACCCACAGCCGGAACCGCCCGCGTGACAGTCCTTGTTCTTTAAGTCATACAGAAGTTTGCCGCAGTCGAGGTGCTGCCTGTCAATATTGCACCCCTCGCGCTTCAAGAGAATTTTCAGCAGTTCCGACCCCTCGTCACCGAGGTCGCCGGTGACGATCGCGTCATAATCACCGGGCGTCTCCCCGACGAGTGAAAGAAACGACTTAATGGAATCCGCCGCCGCGGGCGCCATCGCCGCCCCCATGTTGAAAGGGTCGGAGATTCCCCCGTCCCGCATGATCCCCGCCATCACGCGGGTCACGCGCGGCACCCGGTCGGCGCCTTTCTCGCGCCGGAGCAGAAAAGCACCGCCCGCCGTCGCCGTCCACTGCGCCGTCGGGGGTCGCTGCCCGCCGTATTCGATCGGGGTGCGGAACTGCCGTTCCGCCGCGCTGTTGTGCGAGGTAGTGACGACGGCGGCGACCGAGTCGTCCTCCGCCGCCGTGAGGACGAGCGATGCGAGCGTCAGCCCCTCCGTGCAGGTGGAGCAGGCACCGTAGATACCGAAGAAGGGTATTTCCTCCTCCAGATGCGCGTGGGAAGAGGCAACGCATTGGTTCTGCAAGTCCCCGGCAAAAAGATAGGAAAGGTCGGCATGTGACAGGTTTGCCCGCGCGAGGGCGAGTGTGAGCGCTGTGTGGGAGAGCTCACTCTCCGCGAGCTCCCATGTGTTCTGCCCGAAACGGTCGCTCTCGTCGGAGAAGTCGAGCCCCGCGCCGAGCGGCCCCCGCGCCTCTTCCCGCCCGCCGACGGCGGCACAGGCAAAGACGGAGACGGGTTTTTGCAGTGTAACGACTTTTTGCATACGGTATTCTCCTCTCAGAACAGCGCCGCGATGCGCGTCACGATAAAATAAACGACTCCGTAGAGTACGCCCGCGAGCGTACCGAACAAGAGGACGGGCCCGGCGACGGTGAAGATTTTTGCCCCCACCCCGAGAATCAGCCCCTCACTCTTGTTGTCGATGGCGGGCGAAACGACCGCGTTGGCGAATCCCGTCACGGGGACGAGGGTCCCGGCGCCGGCAAACCGCGCGATGCGGTCAAAGACGCCGATGCCCGTGAGCAGTGCCGAGAGAAAAATGAGCGATACCGTGGCGAGCGTGCCCGCCGTTTTCGTGTCAAGACCGAACACCTGATAAAGCGCAATCAGACATTGACCGAAGGCGCAGATGCCGCCCCCGACGGCGAATGCCGCGAGACAGTTTTTCAGTGCCGGGGAGCGCGCGGCGCGGCGCTTCACAAGCTTTGCGTATTCCTGTTTTTCCATGTTGCCCTCCTGTTTTTTCAGTATGCGGCAGGCGGCTTTTTTTATACGGGAAACACATACAGAACGGGGCGTTGCCTTATTTTTCGGGCGTCTCCCCGTTGAAACAACCTCTAAAAGCCGAAACGGCACATTTGTGTTTCTTTTTTTGTCGGTTTGTAAATATTTTGTGCGGTGCCCCTGGAATTGTTCCGTGACGGTTGATTTTTTTTCGAAAACTTTGTATAGTAATACTGACAGAATCTCATGATAACGCAAGACGCTATGGTGAGACACCTATTTTAGGGAGAAACGGTTATGAGTACATCCAAAGATCCGCGAGACCGCAAGACGTATGACCCGTTCGGCAAACCGGGTGACGGTGGCGAAAACGGTAGCGGGAGCAACCGGGGTTCCGCCGGCGGAGGCGGCTTCGGTTATTCCGGGGGCGATAGCGGCGGCTACGGTCAGGGCGGCTACGGCACAAACGGCACAAACGGCGGTTTCGGATATAACGGCGGCTACTCCGGCGGCGGTGCCGGACAGAACGGTAGCGGTCAGGATAACGGTTTCTACGGTCCCGACTATTTTTCCGGCGGGTATGCGAACCGCGGCGGGTATGGAAACGGGTATCCGGGCGGCGGGACACCGAACGCGCCCGGCGGCGGTTACGGCTACGGCTACGGCTATCAGGCGCCGCGGCGCAGTCCCGGGTACGGGTTCTCCCTCGCGTCCATGATCCTCGGAATCGGGGCATTGTTTCTCTCCTGGTCGGTATGGGTATCCCTTATCTGCGGGATTCTTGCCGTCGTGTTTGCCTGTGTGGGGCGCGCCCGCGACGGTAAGTTCAGCGCCAGCGCCAAGGCGGGGCTCATCACCGGCATTATCGCCATTGTGGTGGTCATCGCCCTGATCGTGTGCTTTATTTTCTTCGGTGATAAGATTATGGCGTTCCTTGAGGAGCTTTCCAACCGCCTTGAACAGCAGTACCCGAATACGCCCGGCAACGGTTCGGGCTCCGGCACGACGAACCCCGGCTCCGGCTCCGGCGACCGCGCGCAGCTCTTTCGTCTGCCGCTCCTTTGGGAGTAACGAAAAGACGCTTTTGTTTTTGCGGGAGAGAGCTTTTTGGGAAAATTCTGCCGCGCAGGCAACCAAGCCCTCGGCTCCGCCGTGCGCCGCGTGACCCGCGGTAAGAAACGGAAGTAACGGGGGCGGAACTGTATTTGTTTTTTGCGGGAGAGAACTTTTTGAAAAAAGTTCTCTCCCGCACCCTCTTTCAAAAACTTTTATGGCTCTTTTTTCGCTGGCGCAAATATTCGCTTTCTTGCTACACAAAATTGGGTCGTCACAACTTCAAATCGCACAAAAAGAAAAAGACTTGACAAAGCGTGTCAAGTCGATTATCATAATGACGAAGGAACACCGGCGACGGTTGCTTCCTACTTGGTTAAAGAAATAACCGTGTCAAGTAGTCAGCTGGGCGGTTATTTCTTTCTATTTTCACTGATGTACTCGATCAGCAACAGTATAAAGGTCGCGAGAGCAATAAGTTCCGCGAGCGTCATACGCATCACCTCCCGTCTCCGGGAGGCATAAAAAGAATTTCACGCTTCCCGGGGTAAGGGAAGCAACCGCCACCGTTGTGGTATTCCTCCGGGTCTCCCCCTTTCGGGAGATTCCGTTTTTTATTTTACGGAGAATGTCGGGATTTGTCAAGGAAAAGCGAAAATGT
>SFZB01000002.1 GCA_004558975.1 bacterium | reverse complement strand
TATCACAAAAAGAGTGTGGAAGACGTCGAAATCAAAGCCGGCACCTCCGTACTCGTCCGTTGCGATTTCAATGTCCCGATGAAGGACGGTCAGATCACCTCTGACAAGCGGATTGTCGAGGCGCTCCCCACCATCAAGTACCTGCTCGGCAAGGGTGCGAAGGTCATTCTCTGCTCCCACTTCGGCAAGCCGCACAACGTGCTGACCGAGGGCTTCGGGCTCACCAAGAAAGAGAAGAAGAAGGTCGAGGCGCTCCCTGCGGAAGAGCAGGCAGCCGCCAAAGCCAAACTGCTGGAGGCCGCTAAGGCCGACCGCGAGAAGTTCTCGCTGAAGCCGGTCGCCGACCGCCTCGCCGAACTCGGCATTCCCGTCACGTTCGCGACCGATATCATCGGGCCGGACGCCAAGGCGAAGGTTGCCGCGATGAAGGACGGCACCGCCGTTCTGCTCGAGAACATCCGTTTCGATGCCCGCGAGGAAAAGAACGACCCCGAGTTCTCGAAGGAGCTCGGCGCTTACGCCAGCCTGTATGTCAATGACGCGTTCGGTACCGCGCACCGCGCACACGCCTCCACGGCAGGTGTCGCCATGTATGCGGGTCTGCCGGCTGTCTGCGGCTACCTGATTCAGAAAGAGATCACGGTCATGGGCAACGCTCTCGAAGAGCCGAAGCGCCCGTTCGTCGCCATTCTCGGCGGCGCGAAGGTGTCCGACAAGATCGGTGTCATCAACAACCTGATCGATAAGGTCGATACCCTCATCATCGGCGGCGGTATGGCATACACGTTCTTCCGCGCGCTGGGCTGCCGCGTCGGTACCTCCCTCTGCGAAGAGGATAAGATCGACGTCGCCCGCGAAACCATGGAGAACGCCCGCAAGAAGGGTGTCAACTTCATCATCCCGGTCGATAACATCATCGGTCGCGAATACGACGAGAACACCATCAATATGCGTATCTACTCGAACGCCATTCCGGACGGCTGGATGGGTCTCGATATCGGCCCTGTCACGCGTGAACTGTTCGCGAAGACTATCACAGGCGCCGGCACGGTCGTATGGAACGGCCCGATGGGCGTCTCCGAATGGAAGAACTTCGCCGCCGGCACCGACGCCGTCGCGAAGGCAGTCGCCGAGAGCGGCGCGATCTCCATTATCGGCGGCGGTGACTCCGCCGCGGCAGTCGAGAAACTCGGCTACGCCGACAAGATGACGCACATCTCCACCGGCGGCGGCGCTTCCCTCGAATTCCTTGAAGGGAAAGAACTGCCCGGTATCGCCTGCCTCCAGGATAAATAAGAGGTGACGAACATGGCTAGAACCGTCATTGCAGGCAACTGGAAAATGAACATGACCCCGAGCGAGACCAAGGCTTTCATCGAAACGCTGAAGCCCATGGTCGCGGGGAAAGACAAGTGCGATATCGTCCTCTGCACCCCTTATGTGGATCTTGCGACCGCCGTTGAGGCGGCGAAGGGCTCCAACATCAAAATCGGTGCCGAGAACGTCCACTTCGAGGCGAAGGGCGCTTTCACGGGTGAAGTCTCCTGCGCCATGCTGAAAGAGATCGGCGTCGAGTACGTCATCATCGGTCACTCCGAGCGCCGTCAGTACTTCGGCGAGACGGACGAAACCGTCAACCTCCGTACCAAAGCCGCCCTCGCGGCAGGCTTCAAGGTACTGCTCTGCCTCGGTGAGGTCAAGGAACAGCGTCTCGCCGGCATCACCGACGAAGTGGTCGCCATGCAGACCAAACTCGACCTCGCAGGTATCAGCGAAGAGGAACTGAAGAACGTCATCATCGCCTACGAGCCCGTCTGGGCAATCGGCACGGGGCTGACCGCCACGCCCGAGCAGGCAGATGAGACCTGCGGCGTCATTCGTGCGACCGTCGCGAAGATCTACTCGCCCAAAGCGGCAGAGGAGATCACGATTCAGTACGGCGGGTCGATGAACGACAAGAACGCGGCGGAACTGCTCGCCAAGAAGAACGTCAACGGCGGGCTCATCGGCGGCGCTTCCCTCGTCCCCGAGAAGTTCACCGCTATCGTCGACGCGGCGAACGCTTAAGCGTCCAAGCGGCGCACCCCGACCCACAAGGTCGGACGCACAAGTCATCAAGCAAGAACCCCCGGCGGGTGACCGCCGGGGGTTTTCTTTGTGTTGTTCAATCCGTCATTTCGGGTGAGAGTCCGTCCCCCAAAGCGGGATTCCCCCTCTCACAGCCGAATCGTTGTCGATCCGCCTGCCGCCGGGGGTCAGGACTTGACAAGACGCGTGACGGTGACGTTCCCGGACGTGGTAGTGACGGAAATGTGTCTTCCGTCCGTGCCTGCCGTATAGCGGTGCCCCGTGTGCGTCTCATCGGTGCCGAACTGCGAGGAATAAGTGCCGCTCGTCGTCGTGAAATCGATCGTATACGCGGTGTCGTGCGAGAACTGGAACTTGACGCTCCCGCTCACGGACTCGACGACGGTCTCCTCTGCCAGCAGGTCGTCGCGCGCGCCCAAGAGGACTTTGCCAGACACCGTTGTGATCTCGAGACGCTTCGCGGAGAATTCCGCAGAGGTGCAGGCGTATGCCTCGCCGCTCGTGGTCTTGAGCCGGGCTGTACCGAACGTGCCGTAAGCGGAGACGTTTCCCGACACGCTCTCACAGTCGAGTTCGGTGACCGTGGCGTAAGTCGCGGCGAGAGGTCCCGACGCGCTGGTGAGTTCCACCCGCTGTGCCGTGATGCCGCTGACCTCGGCGTGGGCGGTGTCGGAATGAATCCTCACCGTGCCGAGCGCTTTCCCTGTCGGGAGCAGGACGTGCAGGATCTTCGCGTTGACCTCCTGTTTTCCCCATTTGGATTTTAAGAACTTCACACGGAGCGTCCCTCCGTCGAGTCGGTGATACAGCACTTCGTCCTCGCTGACGGCGGGGGTATCGTCCGACTTGCCGGTGTAGACCGTCTCGCGGAGCGTGATCTCGGTGACCGTCTCGTCCTCCTCGACGAGCACCGTTCCGGCGCCCCAGTCAATGTCGAGGTCGGTCACTGCCTCTGCGGCAAAGTTCTTCACTCCGGCGGTGTATTTCTTGGCGTCATCGTACTTGTATTTCCCGCGCCACGTCGTCGGGCGGGTATTGAAACTGCACGCCGTGCAAAGCGCGGCAAGCGCCGCGACGGTTGCGAGGGCAAGGACAAACGACAAAATCCGTTTTTTCATCATGGTTTCCTCCTGATCAAAGTGATTTAATAAAGACGAACAGACTTGTACGTCAAAAACGATTCTATCAGGGTCACGGTTATTTATGATACTTTTTCCCGGCAATAATCGTCAGACTGCGGTACAGGCTCTCGGCGACCATGACCCGCATGAGTTGGTGCGGGAAGGTCAGACGTGAGAACGACAGCCGCAGGTCGCACGCCGCCTTGACGGCGGGCGCGAGTCCGTGCGAGGAGCCGATGAAGAGAGCGATCTTGCCGCGGGCATCGCCGGCGGTGCGCAGGCAGGCGGCGAGTTCCTCGCTCGTCATTTCCCGTCCCTCGACGCAAAGGGCAATCTTATAGGCATCGCGCGGCGCGGCGGCGAGGAGTTTCTCCCCTTCGCTTGTCAGCGCGGCGCCTACTTTTCTCGGGTCATCCTCGTCGGTGATACGCGTCTCGGGGATCGTCACCTCGCGGAAATCCGCGAGCGCGCCGATGCGCTTCACATACTCCGCGAGCGCCTCGCGCAGATACGGCTCCTTGACCGTGCCGACGGTGAGTAATGTCAGTTGCATGAGCGTTTTTCTCCGTGTACCCCGCCGCATTTCCACCCTTTTCCGGGGGTAGCGCCGATGACGCAGGTACAAACTGATGACATCAGGTGAAAGACGAAAGTCCGGCGGACGACGCCGGCGGGAGGTACCGAATGAACGTAAAGCCGCTTACATTCTATGACGCGCTCGCACATAACCGGCGGGCGACGGACGCTTACCGCCGCCTTTCCCCCGAGGGCAGGAGCGCGCTCGTCACGCGCGCCATGCGGGCGCACGACGACGATGAGATGCGTCTCTACGTTCTCGCGCTCGACGCGCGGGAAGATGCCCGCGAGGACAGATAACGGTCAGGCGCCCGAAGCTGACCGCAGTGCCGTCACCGGCGCGGCGGGAAATCACTCCGTAGCGGCGCACACCACGCCGTATGCCGAAAGACCCGGCTTTGCATGCGAACCTCCGCCGCGCGGGGGCTTTATCGCGTGCGGATCAGATGCGCGACCCCGTCGGCGAGTGCCGCGAGAAACGTGTCGACCTCCTCGCGCGTGTTCGTGACGCCGAAACTCACGCGCACGGTCGTGTCCGCCTCGCGCTCGGTCAGCCCGAAAGCGAGCATGGCGGACGAGAGATGTGCGTCATGCGAGGAGCAGGCGGAGCCACTCGATACATAGATTCCTTTGGACGAAAGGTAATGCAGCATCGTCTCGCTCTTGATGCGGGGCATCGTCAGACTGACGATGTGCGGCGCCGCCACGGGCGGCAGGTTGACGCGCACTTCGGCGAGCGCCGGGGTGTGCTGTACCCGGTCGATAAGATACGCGCGCAGGTCGGCGAGGTGCGCGATTGTCTCCTCGCGAGCGGCAAGCCCGTCACGCACCGCCGCGGCGAATGCGGCAATTCCCGGCACATTCTCGGTTCCCGAGCGGAGATCCCCCTCCTGCCCGCCGCCGAGCGTGACGGGGGCAATCCCGCGGTTCTTGATGACGGCGGGAGAAATCCAGAGTGCGCCGACGCCCTTGGGGCCACGGATTTTATGGGAAGAAACCGTCACGAGGTCACAGCCGAGGCTCTTCACCGTGAACGGAATTTTCAGAAATGCCTGCGTCGCGTCCACATGGAACACGGCGTCGGGACAGGCGGCATGGACGATCTTCGCCACCGCGGCGAGATCGTAAAGTGCTCCGCTCTCGTTATTGACGAGCATCATGGAGACGAGGCAGACGTCCGGCGTCGCCTCGCGGCGGAGCGTGTCGAGGTCGAGCACCCCGCCCGCGGTCGGTATGGCGGCGACGGTCAGCCCCGCGCTCCGCAGGGATTCGACCGGGTGCGAGACAGAGGCGTGTTCCCCCGCCGTCGTCAGAATCTTCCCGCCCCGCATGAAACGGGGTTTCGCCCGGAGCCGCCCGAGAATTGCGAGGTTGTTCGCCTCCGTCCCCCCGGCGGTAAAGACGACCTCCCCGCCCGTGGCGCCGAGCGCCCCGCGCACGGCGCCCCGCGCGTCGTCGAGCAGGCGCTCCGCGTCCGCCCCGCGACTGTGCCGGGAGGAGGGATTGCCGTAATGCTCCTCGGACACTTCGCAGAAAACGCGGAGCGCCTCGGGGGAAATGCGCGTCGTCGCGCTGTTGTCAAAATAAATTTCCGTCAAAACCGCATCTCCCGGAGCATCCGCTCCACTTCACCGATATGCGCATCATGCGTCTCGGGGGTCGCCGTATAGGTCAGCAGGTACATGTTACGCCCCTTGCCCGTTTCCCAGAGCAGGTACAGCGTCACCCGGTACGTCTTGCCGTCGCGCTTGCCCTCAAAGGTGAACGAACGGTAGGAGCATTCCCCGCCCTCGGGCGTCACCGCCCCGGCTTTCCCCTCTTCGTCCTCCCAGTCGGGCTCCGCGGTCACCTCAAACGTCTCGTCGTCGAAATAATCCCGGTACTCCGCCTGCAGCAGTTTCCAGTAGTCGCTCTGCGTAAAGCCGCTCTCGCTCACGCCGGTGCCGTAGTGATCGAGTTTCTTCACGGCGCTTTCATAGGAAATCTTATTCAGACCGACAGAGGCGCCGTCCCCGGCGACGGCACCGATGAAGCCGTCGGAGAGATCCACGCGCCACGTGTCCGGCACATAAAAGTCGAGCCCGAAGCGGTCGAAACGGTTGGCTTTCTTCATGCCATCGGGCGCCGGCGCGGTCGTATCGGCGAGATCCTGCCGCGCGCCCGGCTGTTCGCTGTAGATCTTAAAGTTCTTGGCGATCGCGGCAGCGTTCGCCACTGTCTTATCATAGTCAATGGTACCGGTGCGTGTATTCCTGTCCTTCGACGCGGTGTACGTGATGACGTACATGCCCGCCGACGGGTCGTCCCCGACCAGAATAAAATACTGATGAAAACCGTATTTCACGCCCGCATAGGTACCGTCGTACCGATAGAGGTACGCCGGGCGGTCGGCGACGACCGTCTCCTCGGGGCAGGTTTCGTCAAGGGTATAGTCCGTGAAGTCGCGCCGCAGTTCCTCCTCCGACGCCGCCCAATAGGCGCCCATGTCGGTCTTGTCCGTGGTGACATACGACGCGCTGATGTTCGCGGTCGAGAGGTCGGAGAGATAAGCGGTCACGACACCGGAGGCGCGCTGTTTCGACCATTCGTCCGGCACGTACAGGTAGAACCCGTCCGTTTCCGGCTCGGACGCGAGATAGAATCCCTTCGGCGCCCCGTCATCCGACCCGCAGGACGCGAGCAGGACGCACGCGAGTACGAGGGTGAGAACGCACAGGCAAAAGCGAAGTTTCCGCATCATGCCTCTCCCCTCGCCCGGAGGACGGCGCGCGCGGCGGAAAGAATCCCCACCTTGCCGCTCTCATAGGTCAGACCACCCTGGAAATAGATGAGGTACGGCGCGCGGATGGGTCCGTCCGCCGAGAGTTCAAGCGACGACCCTTGCGTGAACGCACCCGCCGCCATGACGACGGGGTCGCTGTACCCGGGCGTCTGGCAGGGCTCGCAGGAGACGAAGGAATCGACGGGCGACCCCATCTGGAGTCCGCGGCAGAACGCCACCATGATCTCGGGGCTCCCGCAGCGCACGACCTGAATGATATCGGCGTGCGGCTTGTCCCATGCGGGCTCGGTCTCAAAGCCGAGATGCGAGAAGATATAGGCGGCGAAGTGCGCGGTCTTCAGCGCCTGCGCCACAATGTGCGGAGCGAAGAAGAAGCCCTTGTACATCGGCTTGTTCTGTCCGAGCGTCGCGCCGATCTCCCCGCCCTCGCCGGGGGAAGTCAGACGGTAACTGCAGAGTTCCACGAGGTCGCGCCGACCGGCGAGGTACCCGCCGCATTCGGCGATCCCGCCGCCCGGGTTCTTGATGAGCGAGCCGACGATGAGGTCGGCGCCGACCGCGGTCGGTTCCCGCTCCTCGACGAACTCCCCGTAACAGTTGTCCACCATGACGACGGCGCCGGAGCGCGCCTTGACGAATGCCGTCAGTTCCCCGATCTCCCCGACGGTCAGCGTCGGGCGGTCGAGGTATCCCTTGGAGCGCTGGATAAACACCACTTTGACGCGGTCGCCGTGCTGTTTCAGCGCCGCTTCGATCCCCGCATAGTCGGGCGTGCCGTCGGGGAGCAGATCCACCTTGTCATAGTCGACGCCAAAGTCGCGCAGGCTCCCGCAACCGGGCTTGCCCGTGATGCCGATGACCTCGTCGAGCGTGTCATACGGCTTTCCCGCCACGGAGAGCAGGAGATCGCCCGGACGCAGAAGGGCGAACAGCCCGATCGTCAGGGCGTGCGTCCCGCAGGCGATCGAGTGGCGGACGAGCGCCGCCTCCGCCCCGAATACACGCGCGTAAATGCGTTCGAGCGCATCGCGCCCGCGGTCGTCGTAGCCGTACCCGGAGGAAGCGCCGAACATCGCGTCCGATACGCGCTCCTCGCGGAAAGCGTCGAGCACCCGCTCGGTATTTTTCTGCGCCACACGGTCAACGTGCGCGAAGAGGGGCGCGAGATCGCGCTCCGCTTGCTCTGTCAGTCTGTCAAGATCGGTCATCTCATATATCCTTTGCTTTTTTCATTCTGTATATGTCTTTCCGGCGAGCCGGTAAAGCAGTCGTTTATAGGTCTCCGCCCGCTCCCGATAGGAGCGGAATGCGTCGAGGGAGGCGGCGGCAGGGGTGAGGACGAGCGTCCCGCCCGCCGGGGTCGCGTCGAGCGCCGCCGAAACCGCCTCGGAGAAATCGGCGATGTAGCGGCTCGGCGGCGTTGTCCCGCCGTCTGCCCCCGCGCCGAGGAGCGCCGCGCGCATCTCTTCCCCCGCCTCACCGAAGAACACCACCGCGGCGGCGTGCCGCCGGAGCGCGTCGGCGAGGGGGGCGAGCGGGAGATTTTTGTTTCTGCCGCCGGCGAGGACGGTCACGGGTGCGGGGAACGCCGAGAGCGTCGCCGCCGTGCGCGCCGGGGTCGTGTCAATGGAAGAATCGTAACAATGCACCGAGCGGAATTCGCCGAGGTACTCGCATCGGTGTTCCACCCCGCGGAAAGCGGCGGCGACCGCCGAGACTTCGGCAGGACCCGCCCCGGTCAGGGCGGCGGCACAGAGCAGATTCTCCGCGAGGTAATCCGCGCCCGTGTAGAGCGACGAGCGCGGCGCAAGCCGTTCGTCCCCCCGCATGAGATACCCGCCCCCGACGTGCCAGTTGGCACTCTCCACCGTCGCGGAAAAGGAGAGGGAGGGCAGTTCCGGCGCGATGCGCCCGCGTGCGTTCTCGACCCGACGGGCGGCGTTTTCGAGAATATGCCGCTTCGCCGCGCGGTACTCCGCCATGTCGCGGTGCCAGTCGAGGTGGTTCTCCGTGAGGTTCGTCACCGCCGCGCCCGCGAGGTGCGGCGAGAATGTCATGAGTTGAAAACTCGAGAGCTCCAGCACCACCCGGTCGGTGGGCAGTATCTCGGAAAGGCGCGGCAGGAGCGACGTCCCGATATTTCCCCCGAGCCAGACGCGGTAGCCCATGGCGCGGAACAGCTGCGCCGCGAGCGTCGCCGTCGTCGTCTTGCCGTCGCTCCCGGTCACGCCGTACACCGGCGCCCGCGAGCGGGCGCATACCCACTCGATCTCCCCGGTCAGTTTTGCCCCGCCCGCGACGGCACGGGCGATCGGCGGGAGATCCGGGCGCACCCCGGGGGAGCGCACGAGAATCTCTTCCCGGATCGGATCCCACGCATCCGTGACGCGTACCCCCGGGAACCGCTCCCGCACGGTGTCGGTTTCGCCCGCCCGGACATAGACCATGAAATCGGTCTCCCCGCGGGCAAACAGATCCGAGATGACAGCCTGTGCGGACAGCCCGCACCCGAGAATCGCGTAAGACGGCATAGCGATGACCTCCGAAAAGAGATGATCGAAAACGTCTTTTGCCTTGCCGTCGTCTCCGCTCTTACGGTTCTCTGCCACGCCGCGTTTTCCGTGCCCCGCCGCGCGCCTGTCTGTTGTTGTCCTGCCGATTCGTCGGCACACGGGAGCGTACACGCGCCCCGCGCGAATATCTGTATAGATTATTATATGAGATAACCGCCGAAAAAGCAACCCCGTCGGAAAATTTACATTTACGGGGGGGCGGCGGTACGCCGCCTATGAAACTGCGGTAAAATGGGCATACTATCCGGTATTGGAAGGAGAAAAAGATGACAACGGATGAACTTATGACAGAATGGATCGATAAAACGGCGCGTGGCAGAGTCAAGCCGCGCACCCTCAGCCGCTACCGCGGGCTCATCGATCACCACATTCACCCCGTACTCGGCGCGCGGGAGATCGGAGAGGTCGGCAGACGGCAGATCGCCGATTTCCTGCTCGACGCGGCGCGGGGTACCCGGGAGGGCACACCCGTCCTTTCGGCGTCCAGCGTGAACCTGCTGCGGAGCGTCCTGCACGGCGCGTTCGCCTACGCCTGCGATATGGAGCTGCTCACGCACAACCCCTGTGAACGGATTCGCCGCGCGCAGGAGCCGCGGGGCGGCACGGCGGCGTTTTCCAAGGAGGAACAGCGCCTGCTCGAGAGTGCCATTCTCGCCTCGGAGGACAGGCGCCTTTTCGGCGTCTATCTTTGCCTGTATTCCGGGCTCCGCATCGGGGAGTTGATCGGGCTCGAATGGGAGGATGTAGATTTCACCGCCCGCGTGCTGCGCGTCACCAAGACGGTCTACCGGGAGCAGGACGAGAGCGGCGTCTGGCGGCTGTATGTCGACCGCCCCAAGACGCGCTCGTCCGAGCGCGTGATCCCTCTGCCCGGTTTCCTCATGGCGCGCCTGCGCACCTATCGCCGCGGCAGGGTCGGGCCTTACGTCGTCGAGAACGCCGACGGCTCCCGTATGTCCACGCGTTCCTACCAGTACCTCTTCACGCGCCTGACCGAGGCGGCAGGGGTGCGGCGCCTGAACTTCCACGCCCTGCGCCACACCTTCGCGACCCGGGCGCTCGAATGCGGCATGGATGTCAAGACGCTCTCCGAACTCATGGGGCATACGAACGCAAGCATCACGCTCAACCGCTATTGCCACAGCCTGACGGAGACCAAAGTCCGCATGATGAACAAACTGGAGAAGATTTTTTCCTGACGCGATGATAAAACCCGTGGCGCGTTCAAAAGTCCCCGCATGACGCAATAAAAGCCCCCGCACGGTTTGCCGTACGGGGGCTTTGTGAAAGGCAATCCAGGAAAGCGTGCTTTCGCACGGCTCCCTGTCGAATGACGGTCAAAGAGGAGCCGTTTTTTAGGGCTTCTCCTCGATGAGCGGCAGGAACCGGAACGTGCGGCAGTCGACGAGCCCGCGGTTGGTCAGGCGGATCTCCGGCAGGCAGGCGAGCGGGATCAGCGCCATGGTCATGAACGGCGAGGGGAGCGTACACCCGAGGTCTTTCCATGCGTCCTCGAGGGCGGAAACGCGGGCGTCCATCTCCTCGGCGGAAATGTCGTTCATCAGCCCCGCGATCGGGAGCGGCACGAGCCCGAGTACCTTCCCGTCGCGCACGGCGACGAGCCCGCCGCCGCATTCGATGAGCGTATTGACGGCGAGGACCATATCCGCGTCGTTCGACCCGATGACGAGCAGGTTATGCGCATCGTGGGCGACCGTCTGGGCGAGCGCACCGTGCCGGATGCCGAAACCTTTGACGAAGCCGCGGCCGACCGTGCCGGTGCCGTGGTGACGTTCAAAGACGCAGGCTTTGAGAATATCGTGCTCCCCGTCTGCTCTGAGTTCTCCCCCCTCGGCGGTCATCTCGGTGAGACGGTCGTAGGAGCCGACCCGCCCCGGTATGACCTCGAGGACATGGACATGCACCGTCCCCGCCGCGGGGATCCGCAGATCCTTTTCCGTCACGGGCGAGAGATGGATCGTGTTCCGCGCGGCATCGGGATAGCGATAGGGCGCGGGCGTCACGAGCATTTTCCCGCCCCGTGCGACGAGTTCCCCGTCGATGAACACTTCGTCCACCTTACACGTTTCGAGGTCGGTGAGCAGAACCATGTCGGCGCACTTCGAGGGAGCAACGGAGCCGAGTTCCGCGTCCATGCCGAAGCACTGCGCCACGTTGATGGTCACCATCTGAATGGCGGTCACGGGGTCGATCCCCTCTTCGACGGCACGGCGGACGATATGGTCAAGGTGCCCCGCACCGATGAGCGTATGCGGGTGGGTATCGTCCGAGATCAGGCAGGCATAGCGGCTGTCGACCGTGTGACGTGTGATGGCTTTCGCCACCTCGGCGAGATCGTGCCACGCCGAGCCCTCGCGGAGCATGGCGTACATACCGCGGCGCATTTTCTCGAGCGCCGACATCTCGGTCGTGGATTCGTGGCAGCACCGCACCCCGGCGGCAATATAGGCATTCAGCGCCGCCCCCGTGTCGGGGATCGAAAAATGCCCGGTGACGGTCTTGCCCGCGGCGAGGGTCGCCGCCACAATCTCGTGCGTGGGCTCTGCCGATGCGAGGATCCCCGGGAAATTCATCATCTCCCCGAGCCCGACGCACCCGTCCCATGTCATGGTCTCGGCGACGTCGGCGGCGTCGATCTTCGCGCCCGTGTCCTCAAAACCGGGGACGGCGGGGACGCAGGAGGGCGTCGTCATCATGGCTTTCAGCGGCGTTTTCGCGGCGTCCTCCATCATGTACCGCACCCCGTCGAGCCCGAGGACGTTACAGATCTCATGCGGGTCATAGTAGATGCCCGCCGTACCGTGCGGAATCACCGCCCGCGCGTATTCGCGCGCCGTCAGCATCGAGGATTCGATATGGATATGCCCGTCGAGGAACGCGGGGGCAAGATATTTGCCCGTGGCGTCAATGACGGTGGTTCCCTCTCCTACCGAAGCGGACACGTCTCCGACGGCGGCGATTCGCCCACAGGAGACGGCGACGTCATACCCGTCCAATAACTCCTTTGTACAGACATTCACGAGTTTCGCCCCGCGAATGACGAGATCGGCGGGCTTCCGCCCCATCGCGACATCGGCGAGTGTGCGGGTACATGCGGTGAGCGGCACCCGGCAGAACTTGTTTAGCATCTTGTTTCCCCCTTACATCTGCTTCTATATTTGTTTTTCGGAATTTCCAACGGCATTTCGGAACCGACCACACCGCCAAAGCGCCGACGGCTGCGATACAAAAAGAGAAAATGCCGCTCGTTCGGCGGCACTTCAAAAATCGGTTCGGGGCGTGAGGCGGGCGCAGTCGGGGCGCGCGGACACGCAGAGCGGGCGGGAGGTACGGTCAAGATGCCGCGCGCGGCACATCGGAAAAGACAGTTTCATCTAAGAATCCCTCCCCGCTTTGATAGCGTTATTATAGCGGATTCGGGCACCCTCTGTCAACTGCCGTTTTCTCCGAAATTCACCGAGGATTTCTCCCCGTTTTTCACGTTTGATACAAAACAAAACCCGCCGCAGGAGGGACGCCCCCTGCGGCGGGTCACGGCGGCAGACGCCGCGAAAAAGCAAAAGAGGAATCAGACTTGTAAGCCGGGTTCTGTGAACGCTTGCGCGAACCGCAGTCATCTATCTTCACATACCGTTACCGATATGTTCAGGGCGCATAGCGCCCCTGCCGCCAACAGGATTCCGGCGGGCACCGTAGCGTTTCCGCTCTCCCGTAGGCGTTGCTTCGGATAGGGTTTACAGACCCTCTGTGTTACCACAGAGCGTGGTGAGCTCTTACCTCGCCTTTCCACCCTTACCGCTTGCGCGGCGGTATATCTCTGTTGCACTCTCCCGGAGGTTGCCCTCGGCGGACGTTATCCGTTATCCTTCCCTATGAAGCCCGGACTTTCCTCACGGTACGACCTTTCGGCATGATACCGCGCGACTGCACCGTCTGGTTCCGCCTGTGATTATATCCGTTTTATGCCTGCTTGTCAAGGGTATCGGCATCGCCGGCACCCGCCCGCTCCTTCGCCTGCAGACGCAGACCGACGATAAGGAGAACCGCAAACACCAGAACGACGGCGGCGGTCACAATGACGACGGGGAGCCAGATGCCGCTCGTACCGATCAGCGTGATATTGAACGTACCGCTGTCGGGATCCTGCATATGCGAGAACAGCGCCACGATATCATAGATGGCACCGGCAAGCATGAGGAGCGAACCGGCGAGGAGCAGATACCCGCCGACGCCGAACTTCTCACGGGTCATGCGGCGGATCCGCACTTCACGGAAGTCGATGAGCGACGCGATGTAGAACGCGGCAAGCGCGGTCACGATCGTTTCGGGGATCATGTAGGTTGCGTTGTACGCCAGCGAATAGGCGAGTACCGCCGTCGTCGGGATCGAGAGCCCTGCCCAAACGGTGGCGCCGGAAATGACGTGGCAGATGTAGCGGAGGGCGCAGGAAAAGACCACGCCGACGGTGAGCGACGCCGCCTGCGGCATCGGTGTGCGGCGGAAGATCCCGGCGAGCCCCATGACGGTGAACGCGATGATATAGTCGAGGAGAATGACGGCGATGACAGAGCCTGCACCCGTCACGTACGTCAGCGTTTTCAGCCCGAGCAGCTGCTGCAAAACGCCGTAGGCAAGACCGCTGCCCAGTCCCCAGCCGAGACCGTTCCGGTACGCAATGAGCGCAATCGGGAGCATGGACGCGAGCGTGACCGACCCGCCGTAAGGCAGATCCGCGAGTTTCAGAAGACTGAGGACGGTGGCGAGCGCAATCATAATGGCGCTCTCGACCAGTTTGCGGGTTTTCGTGTGTTCCATGACACACCTCCAAAAATAAAATTGCCCCACAGAACCTCGTGGGGCAATCAATTTCATATCAAGTGAAATGCAACTTCCTACGACGGTATGACCCGTATCAGGTACGAGAGTTCGGATTTGCATCCGTCTCAGCCTTGCGGCACCCCTGTTCCATATTCAATTCTGTTTGGCTAGGACTATTGTAGCAGTTTTTTGTCGCTTGTCAAGAGAAACGAGGCAAAATGTTCCCCTCGAAGAACACGAGGAGCGTCCCGCGCCCGACCGAGATCTCCGCCGACTCACCCGGGAGGAAACGGTTCGACACCCCGAGAGGGAACGTGCCGGTCAGCGTCGCACCCGAGAGCGGATAATAGACGCCCCGCTCCGAGACGCCATCCGCCGTGCCGAGCGCGGAAAAGACCGAGAGCGTCCCCCGCGCCTCCGGGGGAAACGTCAGACGCGCCCCGTCCGCGATTGCGGTCGCGCAGAACTCCGCCCCGAAGAGGATCGCCTGCTCCCTTCGCGCGGCGCAGTCGGCGAGCAGTTGGTAGTTCGCATAGGTGTGATCGGGTCTGCCGCCCGTGCCGCCGAAGAGATAGAATGTATGGTAGCCACGCTCCCGCCCGATTTTCAGCGCCGCTTCCATGTCCGTATCGTCTTTTTCCACCGGCAGACGCAGGACGTCGCCCCCCGTCGGCAGGTGCCCGAGCGAGTCGAAGTCGCCGACTGTGAGCGCCGGGGTGAGCCCGAGCGTGTGTGCGAGTGTCAGCCCCGCGTCCGCCGCGATCACCAGATCCCCCGCCGCGGGGCGGGGCGGGCATCCGGGGGCTTCCCCCGCGCCGATCAGATAACAAATCATAAGAGCCGTCTCCTTTTTCCTCATCTTAGCACGCCGCGGCACCACCGTCAAGCGGCATCGGAAACGGCACGTCCGCGCCCCGCATCCCCGCACGCCGTTTTTTTACGTTGCCCGACAAAAAATTCTTGCTTTTCTTGTGAAATATGCTATACTGGTAAAGTTGAAAACTTTTCGAGAAGAATTTTCGTAAACGAAAGAGGTATTACGGTGAAAAGAGAGGATTTGCGTAACATCGCCATTATCGCCCACGTCGACCACGGTAAAACGACGCTCGTCGACGCTCTGCTCAAGCAGGGGGGCGTCTACCGCGAGAATCAGGAAGTCACGACCTGCGTCATGGACTCGAACGACCAGGAGCGCGAGCGCGGTATCACGATCCTCGCCAAGAACACCGCCGTCCACTATAAAGGCGTCAAGATCAATATCGTCGACACCCCCGGTCACGCCGACTTCGGCGGCGAGGTGGAGCGTGTCCTCAAAATGGTCAACGGGGTCATTCTGCTCGTCGACGCGGCGGAGGGTCCGATGCCGCAGACGCGCTTCGTCCTGGAACACGCGCTGGCGCTGAACCACCGCGTCATCGTCGTCGTGAACAAGATCGACCGCCCCGACGCCCGTCTCTCCGAGATCGAGGACGAGGTGCTGGAACTGCTGATGGAACTAAACGCCTCGGACGAACAGCTGGATTCCCCGATTCTCTACTGCTCCGGCAGAGACGGCACCGCCTCCCGCGACTACCGGGTGCCGGGTACCGACCTCGTGCCGCTCTTCGAGACGATTCTCGATTATATCCCCGCCCCCGAGGGCGATGTGGACGGACCCATGCAGGCGCTCGTCTCCTGCATCGACTATAACAGCTTCGTCGGACGGATCGGCATCGGGCGCATCGAACGCGGCACCATGAAGCAGAACCAAGACATCATGATTACCAACTTCCACTCGACCGAGGCACCCCGCCGTGCCAAGATCATCACCATCTACCAGTTCGACGGACTGAACCGCGTGCAGGTGCCCGAGGCGAAAATGGGCGACATCGTAGCTTTCTCCGGCGCCGAGGACATCAACATCGGCGACACCGTCTGTGCACCGACCGCCGTCGAGCCGCTGGAATTCGTCAAGGTTTCCGAACCGACAATGGAAATGACCTTCTCGGTCAACGATTCTCCCTTTGCCGGGAAAGAAGGCAAATTCGTCACCTCCCGCCATCTGCGTGAGCGCCTGTATCGCGAACTGCTCCGCGACGTGTCTCTGCGCGTCACGGACGGCGATACGACCGACTCTTTCCGCGTCGCCGGGCGCGGTGAAATGCACCTTTCCGTCCTCATCGAGAGTATGCGCCGCGAGGGGTACGAATTGACCTGTTCCAACCCGACCGTGCTGTATTCGGAGATCAACGGCGAGAAGTGCGAACCGATGGAGCTTGTCACCATCGACGTCCCCGAGGAATACATGGGGACAGTCATGGAGAAACTCGGCTCCCGCAAAGGCGAACTGCAGGATATGCAGCTCCGCGGCTCGCGTCAGCGCCTGATTTACCGCATTCCGACCCGTTGCCTCTTCGGCTACCGCAGTGAATTTATGACCGCGACGCGCGGCGAGGGGATTCTCAACTCCGTGTTCGACGGCTACGCCCCCTACCGTGGAAACATCACCATGCGCTTCACCGGATCGCTCGTCGCGAGCGAAACGGGCGAGACGACCTCCTACGGTCTCTACTATTCGCAGGACAGAGGCCCGCTCTTCATCGGCCCCGCCACACCCGTATACGAGGGCATGATCGTCGGGCAGAACCCGAAGCCGGGCGACATCGCCGTCAACGTCTGTAAGAAGAAGCACCTGACCGCCGTCCGTTCGACGGGCGCAGACGAGGCGCTGACGCTCATCACTCCGCACCAGCCCTCGCTCGAGGAAGCCATTGAAATGATTGCGGACGACGAGCTGATCGAAGTCACGCCGAAGTCCATCCGCCTGCGGAAACGCATTCTCTCGACGCCCCTCCGTCTGAAAGCGCAGGCGGCAAAGAAAACGCAGGCATAAACCGCCAGGCACGGGCAGTCCGCACGGCACCGCGCCGCGGAATCGCACCGCTAACAAGCGTCGCGGAATGGCGCTGTGACGCGGACGACCGTGCAGAACCAAACGATGTCGGCAAAACCGACACAAACAAAAACGACGCCGCCGAAAGCGTCGCAAAACACGGGCGTCCGCCATGCGGGCGCCCGTCCTCTTCATAGAAAAAAGCCCCCTCTCATACCTTTGGGTAAGAGGGGGTTTTGTCATGGACGCACTGTACACCCGTTTTCTCGCGCCCGCCGTACCGGCGGCGCTCTTCGCCGTCGGCGGGTATTTTCTCATCCGACTGCGTTTCTTTTTCTGTCTGCACCCGCGCCGCGCGCTCCGTAAAATGTACGGGGGAAAACAGCCGCGGCAGGCGTTCACCGCCGTGTGCCTCGCTCTCGGCGGCACGATGGGGGTCGGGAACATTACGGGCGTCGCCCTCGCGCTCCTCGTCGGCGGGGCGGGAGCGGTCTTCTGGATGCTGGTCGCCGCCTTTTTCGCCATGGCAGTCAAGTACGCCGAGGTCGTCCTCGCCATGGACACGCGCGAGCGCAGAGCCGACGGCACTTTCCGGGGCGGCGCTCCCTACTATATGCGTCCCGGCGGTCGGCGGCACGGGTTTCTCTCACTCCTGTTTTCCCTGCTCTGCATTGTCTGCTCCGTGTTTCAGGGCAGCATCCTGCAAGGGAACGCCGTCGGCGAAGCCGTCCATGTGACATTCGGCGCGGAGCCAGGAATACCGGGCGTCGCGCTGAGCATCGCCGCCCTTGCCCTGCTCCTCTTCTGCCGCCCGCTCCTCGGGCGGGTGTGTGCCCTCTTGGTGCCGCTCGCGACCGTCCTCTACCTCTTTCTCTGTCTTGCCGTCCTCATCGTGCATCGCGGCGCCCTCGGGGGGGCATGCCTTGCCATTCTGCACGGCTCCCTCACACCGGCGGCGGGCGCGGGGGGATTCCTCGGTTTCTTCACGTCCGAGGCGCTCCGGGTCGGCTGTGCGCGGGGTCTGCTCTCGAACGAGGCGGGATGCGGCACCGCGCCCCTCGCGCATATCACGGCAGAAGGGTCTACCCCCGCGGGGCAAGGGCTCTGCGGTGTTTTCGAGGTCTTTCTCGACACGGCCGTGGTCTGTACGCTGACGGCGCTCGCGTGCCTTACCTCCGGCGTCCGGGGGTCGCCCGACGCCCCCTTTTCCTATGTTGCCGACGCGGTGGGGACGGTTTTCGGCAGGGCGGCAATGCCGCTCGTGACCGTCGCCGTCACGGGCTTTGCCTTCGCGACGGTGCTGTCCTGGGCATTCTACGGGCTGTCCTGCCTCGACACTCTGACACGCTCTGCCCCTGTGCGTGTCGCCTATCTGGTGCTGTACTGCGGCGGGCTCATCGTCGGGTGCGTCTCGGCACCGAAGAGCGTGTTCCGCGCGATCGACATTCTGCTCGCTGTCATGACGCTCATCAACCTTGCCGCACTTATCAAAAAAGCAGACAGAGTGGTCACTCTGTCTGCAGAAGAAGGCTTGCTTGTCAGTCGCAGACGCGCAGATGCGCCTGCACGTGCGCCCCGAGCGGAGTCAGCCGCGCAATATCGTCCGTGAGTTCCTGCTCGGAAATCTCCGGCGTCAGGAGCGTCAGCTCGTCCCCTGCCGCCTCGAGGATTTCGGCGTCCGACCACACCACGCGCGCGGCGTTGCGGTCGATCCCGGTGAGCGCGAGATAGTGGCGCGCGCGGAACAGGCGGAAGTCGGTCGGGTAATCGGCGCCGCCCACGGTCCACGTCTGCCGTTTGGCGTCACCGCGCAAAACGGACAGAATATCCGCCGCGACGGCGGAGGCGGTCGGGTGCGACCCCGCGCCGCGACCGTAGAACATGATATCCCCCGCATAGTTGCACCGCACGAGGACGGCGTTGAACACGTCCTCCACGCCGCTGAGCGGCGAGGTCACGGGCACGAGGAAGGGCGCCACAAGGACGAACGTGCCCCACGGGCGGATATCGAGACGCCCGAGCAGTTTGACGGTATAGCCGTTCGCCTCCGCCGTCTGCACGTCGCGCTGACGGATGGCGGTGATTCCCTCGGTATGCACGCGGGCGGCGTCCGGCAGGATCCCGGTCGCCCCGGCGGCGAGAATACAGATCTTCCGGCAGGCGTCGATCCCCTCAATATCCGCCGCGGGATTTCGCTCGGCGTACCCCTTCTGCTGTGCCTCGGTGAGCGCCCCCTCGAAGGTCGCCCCGGCGCGGAACATCCGCGTGAGAATATAGTTGGTCGTGCCGTTTAAGATTCCGGCGATGCCGGTCACTTCGTTCGCCGCGAGGTCGGTCACGAGCGGCGAGATGACGGGGATTGCCCCGCCGGTCGACGCTTCAAAAAGGTAATACACGCCCCGCTCCGCCGCGAGCGCGAGCAGCTCCGCGCCGTAGGTCGCGACCAGCTCCTTGTTGGAACTCACGACGCTCTTCCCGGCTGTGAGACAAGCCTTCGTGTACTCATACGCGGGGTGCAGTCCGCCCATGACCTCCGCGACGACCGTCACCTCCGGATCGCCGAGAATGACGTCGATGGAGTGGACGATCAGTGAAGCGTAAGGAGAATCCGGCATCTCCCGGATGTCAAGCGCGTATTTGACGCGCACGTCCTCCCCGATCCGTTTCGCGATGCCCGCGGCGTTCTCGGCGAACAGGTCGGCGGTCCCCCGCCCGACGACACCGAGCCCTAAAATAGCAATCTGTTTCATATGGGACTCCCCGCCCCGGTGGGGCGTTTTTGGTTTTATTTCGTACCGAATGGCAATTTTATGTCATTTTAGCATATCCCGTCCCAAAAAGCAAGCCCGTCCGGGCGCCGTCGGCGCCCGATGCGGATGTCCGGCGTCCCGTGACACCGCCGATACCGCCCGCGACCTGACGGCGGCAGCATCGGGTGGAGGGCGAACGCCGGTGAAAGATCACGGTGACGGAGGAGAACCTTCACGACGGAGAAAGGGCGCGGTGACGAGCCGTCACCGCGCCACAGGTGGGAAAACCGTTCCCGTATCAGCCCTCGTAAGCCGTGTCCTTCGTAAGGCTTGCCGCGCGGGATTCCGCGCTGATATAGGTCATGGGGTCGACGCTCTTCCCGGCGACCGTCATCTCGAAGTGCAGATGCGGCTCTTCCGCGATCTCGCGGGACGCCGTCTCACCGACACAGCCGATGACCTGTCCGCACTTGACTTCTTTGCCGACCTCCAGTCCTTCGGCGAGTTCCGCCGCGAGGTTGGAGTAGATGGTCACGCCCTCGCCGTTATGGGTGATCTTGACCGTCTTGCCGAAGAAGGGATCGTCGAGGATCTCGGAGACCTTCCCGTCTGCCGCCGCCATGACCGCCGCACCCGCCTTGCAGGAGATGTCGATGCCGCGGTGTACGCGCCACAGATTCTCCGTCTTGGAGAACACGAGCACGTCGAGGTCATGCGACTGGGTGACGAGACCGACCGCAGGCGCGACGAACTCGGGCAGGATCTTGGTGACGTCGATATCGGGTTCCTTCGGATCGTCGTCCGGCGTCGTCACGGCAGGGACATTGTCGGGGTTGACCGGCGTCTCACGGTTCCGCACGGAGAGGAGTACGCCGGTCAGGATCGCGCCGAGGCACAGGACCGCCGCCGCCGCGATGTAGAGGTAACGGTTGGCTTTCGAGCGATTTTTCTTGCTTTGCTGCTGGTTTTTGTTTTCCATTTCTCAAGTTCCTTTCGGTAATGTAAGCCTATTTTTTCCCCTCCGGGCGATTTTATACAGTCCGCGTAAAAAATCACAGCCCGTTTTTTGTCGTTTTTCGTCGGCGCGGTGCCGAGAGAACCGGGCATCTCCCCGTCCGACCGAAAAAGCCGCGATGCGCGCGCCGCGCCTTGGACTCCGATATGGGCGGCGCATGAAAAACGCGCGAATACTTTTCCCCCGCCACTTTTCATTTCATATTTTTTGTGTTATACTATTGTATATTATCTATCGATTGTCAAATGTTCGCGGGCACGCCCGCGGGGGAAAGGAGCCGCTATGAAAGAAGCCGCGTTTCATCTGGTCAGTCCGTTCGCGCCGACCGGCGATCAGCCGGAAGCGATCGCGGGACTGGTCGACGGTATTAAACAGGGGCTCCCGTTCCAGACCCTGCTCGGCGTCACCGGGTCGGGCAAGACCTTCACGATGGCGAACGTCATCGCCGCCTGCGGTCGCCCTGCGCTGATTCTCGAGCCGAACAAGACGCTTGCCGCGCAGATCTGCTCCGAGCTCCGCGCCTTCTTCCCCGAGAACTCGGTCGACTACTTCGTGTCCTACTACGACTATTATCAGCCCGAGGCGTACATTCCGGGCAAGGATATGTACATTGAGAAGGACGCGATGATCAACGACGAGATCGACAAGCTGCGTCACAGCGCGACCTCCGCGCTCTTTGAGCGGCGGGACGTCATCATTGTCGCCTCCGTCTCCTGCATCTATTCGCTCGGCGACCCGACCGAGTATCAGGATCTGCTCATTTCCCTGCGCCCCGGCATGACCCTCACGCGGGAGCGGCTGGTGCGGCGTCTCGTCGCCATCGGATATGAGCGTAACGACATCGACTTCCGCCGCGGGAAATTCCGCGTGCGCGGCGACACGGTGGAGATCTTCCCCGCCGCTTCGACCGACCGCGCGATCCGCGTCGAATTTTTCGGAGACGAGATCGACCGACTGACCGAGGTGAACACCGTCACAGGGGAGCTCCTCCAGGTGCTCTCCTTCTCTGCGATCTTCCCGGCGACGCACTACGCCGTCTCGGAGGAGAAACGCGAGGGGGCACTCGAAGAGATCGAGCGCGAGATGCACGAGCGTGTCGCCTACTTCAAGAGCAAGAATATGCTCCTCGAAGCCCAGCGCATTGAAGAGCGCACCAAATACGACCTCGAGATGCTCCGGGAGGTGGGCTTCTGCTCCGGCGTCGAGAACTATTCGCGCGTCCTCTCGGGGCGCACTGCCGGCTCCACCCCCTATACCCTGCTCGACTACTTCCCGCGCGACTTTCTGACCTTCATCGACGAGTCGCACGTTATGATCCCGCAGGTGCGCGGCATGTCCGGCGGCGATACCGCCCGGAAGAAGAACCTCGTCGACTACGGGTTCCGCCTGCCCTCCGCGTATGACAACCGCCCGCTCTACTTTGAAGAGTTCGAGAAAAAACTCGGACAGACGGTGTTCGTCTCCGCGACGCCCGCCGCCTACGAAAAAGAACACAGCGAACGCACCGTCGAGCAGATCATCCGCCCGACCGGGCTTGTCGACCCCGAGATCTTCGTCCGCCCGATCGCGGGACAGGTCGATGACCTCATCGGCGAGATCCGGGAAGTGACCGCCCGGGGCGAAAAAGTGCTTGTCACCACGCTGACGACCAAGATGGCGGAGGATTTGACCGACTACCTCGCGACGCAGGGCATCAAGGTCAAGTATATCCACCACAACGTCGAGACCATTGAACGCATGGAGATCATCCGCGACCTGCGGCTCGACCGCTTCGACGTCCTCGTCGGGATCAACCTGCTCCGCGAGGGGCTGGACATCCCCGAGGTCTCGCTCGTCGCCATTCTCGACGCGGACAAGGAGGGGTTCCTCCGTACCGAGACATCGCTGATTCAGACCATCGGGCGCGCGGCGCGGAATGTCAACGGGCGCGTCATCATGTACGCCGATACGGTCACGCGCTCGATGCGCGCCGCCATCGACGAGACCAACCGCCGCCGCGGGATCCAGCAGGCGTACAACGAGGCGCACGGCATCACACCGAAATCCGTCTCCAAGGCGGTGCGCGACGTCATCGAAATCGGCAAGAAGCACGCCGAAGCAGACGAAGCGCTGCTCGAGAGCGGCAAGCGCAAGAAGAAACTCTCGGCGACCGAGCGCGAGGCACTCGTGCGGCGGCTCACCAAAGAAATGCAGGACGCGGCAAAGCGGCTCGACTTCGAGCGCGCGGCGTACCTGCGTGACCAGATCAAAACCATACGGGACGCAAAATAAGTATGTCAAAAAATCTTCTGATCGTGCGCGGCGCGCGCACCAACAACCTGAAAAATATCAATCTCGATATCCCGCGCGACAAACTGGTCGTATTCACGGGACTTTCGGGCTCCGGGAAATCGACGCTCGCATTCGAGACAATCTACGCCGAGGGGCATCGCCGCTTCGTCGAGTCGCTCTCGTCCTACGCCCGCCAGTTCCTCGGACAGATGGACAAGCCGGACGTGGATCTCATCGAGGGGCTTTCTCCAGCGATTTCCATTGAGCAGAAAACGACCTCCAAGAACCCGCGCTCCACAGTCGGGACGGTCACGGAAATCTACGACTATCTGCGTCTGCTCTACGCGCGCGTCGGGACGCCCCACTGCCCGGTCTGCGGGCGGGAGATCACCCAGCAGACGCTCGACCAGATCCTCGACCGCATTCTCGCGCTCCCGGAGGGCAGCCGCTTCATGGTACTCGCCCCCGTGGTGCGCGCACAAAAGGGTATGCACGAAAAGGTTTTTGCCGACGCCAAGCGCGCGGGTTACGTCCGCGCACGCGTGGACGGGAGCCTCTACGACCTCTCCGAAGAGATCACGCTCGACAAGAACAAAAAGCACTCCATTGACATCGTCATCGACCGTCTGATTCTCCGTCCCGACCTGCGCCCCCGCCTCGGAGAATCGGTGGAGAACGCGCTGTCCCTCGCGGACGGGCGCGTGCATATCGCCCTGCTCTCGCGGGAGGGCGAGGTGACGGAAGAACTCGAGTTCTCGCAGAAATACGCGTGTGAAGAGCATCAGATTTCCTTCGGCGCGCTGGAACCCGCCATGTTCTCGTTCAACAACCCGCTCTGCGCCTGCCCGCGCTGTGCGGGGCTCGGCGAGATGCAGGTGATTTCGGAAGAGAAACTCATTCCCCACCCGGAACTGTCGCTAAGACAGGGAGGTCTCGCCGCGAACGGGTTCAAGACCATGGACGAACACTCCTACACGGGGCCGCTCGTTATCGAGGTCGGCGCGCGGCACGGGTTCTCGATCGATACGCCGATCCGCGACCTGACGCAGGAACAACGGCAGGCGCTCCTTTACGGTACCGGCGACGAAACGTATGAATGTATCCGCTATTTCGGGAACACGCCGAAGCACTCGGTCACTCGCTTTGAGGGCATTATCCCCATGATCGAACGCCGTATGGCGCAGGCGGGCGCCTTCGGCGACTACTATCAGCAGTTCATCGAGGACGCGCCCTGCCCCGTCTGTCACGGCGCGCGGCTGAACGATACCGTCCTCGCCGTCACGGTCGGCGGGCTGAATATCGACCGCCTCTGCCGCCTGTCGGTCGGGGAACTCGTGCCCTTTTTCGACAATCTGCATTTCGACGACTCGCGCGAGAAGATTGCGCACGACATCATCGTCGAGATTCGCAAGCGCCTGAAGTTCCTATCCTCGGTCGGGCTCGACTACCTGACCCTGTCGCGTAAGGCGGGGACGCTCTCGGGCGGCGAAGCACAGCGCATCCGCCTCGCGACGCAGATCGGCTCGGCGCTTGTCGGCGTGCTGTATATCCTCGACGAACCGAGCATCGGTCTGCACCAGCGCGATAACGGAAAGCTGATCCGCACGCTGTGCAGTCTGCGCGACCTCGGGAACACCGTCATCGTCGTCGAACATGACGAAGAAACCATGATGGCGGCGGACTATATCGTCGATATCGGACCCGGCGCCGGGATTCACGGCGGCGAGGTCGTCGTTGCGGGGACGCCGAAAGAGGTCGCCGCCTGCAGGAAGTCGCTCACGGGCGACTACCTCTCGGGGCGCAAAAGTATCGCAGTTCCGAAGACCCGCCGCCCGGGGAACGGCAAATCGCTGTGGATTCGCGGCGCACGGGAGAACAACCTCAAGAACCTTTCGGTCGAGATCCCGCTCGGGCGGCTCGTCTGCGTGACGGGCGTCTCCGGGTCGGGGAAATCCTCGCTCATCAATACCTGTCTGGAACGCACGCTCGCCCGCGACCTCAACGGCGCGATCACCTACCCCGGCAAGTGCGACGGCGTGGAGGGGCTCGAGTACCTCGATAAAGTCATTCATATCGACCAGAGCCCGATCGGACGCACCCCGCGCTCGAATCCGGCGACCTACACCGGGCTGTTCAACGACATCCGCGAGCTGTTCGCCAAGACCCCGGACGCGAAAGCGCGTGCCTACGGCGCGGGGAGATTCTCCTTCAATATCCGCGGCGGACGATGCGAAGCGTGCCAGGGCGACGGCGTGAAGTGTATCGAAATGCACTTCCTCCCCGACGTGTACGTCAAGTGCGACGTCTGTAACGGCATGCGCTATAACCGCGATACCCTCGACGTGCATTACAAGGGCAAGAACATCTACGAGGTGTTGGAAATGACCGTCGAGGAGGCGCTGACCTTCTTTGACGGGATCCCGCAGATCAAGCGCAAGGTGCAGACGCTCTTTGACGTGGGTCTCGGCTACGTCAAACTGGGACAGTCCTCCACTACGCTCTCCGGCGGCGAAGCACAGCGCGTCAAACTGGCGACGGAACTGTCCCGCCGCCCCACCGGCAAAACGGTGTATATTCTCGACGAGCCGACGACGGGTCTGCACACGGCGGACGTCGCGCACCTCATCGATATCCTGAACCGCCTGGTGGACAGCGGCAATACGGTGATCGTCATCGAGCACAATCTCGACCTCATCAAGACGGCGGACTATCTCATTGACCTTGGCCCTGAGGGGGGCGACGGCGGCGGCACGCTGGTGGCATGCGGCACACCGGAGGAAGTCGCGGAGGTGCCCGCCTCCTTCACCGGGCAGTATTTACGGCAGAAACTCGGGCTCGCGTGAGCCCTCCCAAGGACGAATCAAAACGAGGAGCACAACATGGTACAGGTAAATATCAAGAAACTGGATCCGCACGCTGTCCTGCCCACTTACGGCACCCCGGGTGCCGCGGGCGCCGACCTTTATGCGCTTTTGGACGCGCCGCTGACGATTGCCCCGGGAGAGACGGTGTTCGTACACACCGGGCTTTCTCTGGAACTGCCGGAGGGATACGCAGGACTGGTCTACCCGCGGAGCGGGCTTTCCTGTAAGCGCGGGCTCGCCCCGGCGAACAAAGTCGGCGTTATCGACCCCGACTACCGCGGCGAGGTCATGGTCGCGCTCCATAACCACGGCACAGCCCCGGCGACCGTTGACGTGGGTGAGCGTATCGCCCAACTGGTCGTGGCGCCGTTCCTCCATGTCGAATTCTGCGAGACAGATGAACTCTCCGATACCCAGCGCGGTGCCGGCGGATTCGGCTCCACCGGGACGACGGAGACGCTCACGGGCGCGGCGCCTACAGGTGCCGCCGCGATGACAGACGCCCCCTCTGACGCGGCGGCAACTGCCGCACAGGCGGCGCCGGACGTTGCGGCGTTGCGCGCGGACGCGCTCGCCTACTACCATGGCATGGGCGCGCCTTTCGACCGTCGGGAGGCGGTCGCGAAACTCCTCGCGGCGGCGGACGCGGGCGACGTTCTCTGCCGCGCGAGACTGGCGTATCTCTCCTGCATCGGTGACGAGATTGCGGGAATCCCGCAGGATCGTGAAGCCGGACTTGCCGCGCTTTCCGAGGTGTTGGAGGGACTGCAGGTAGAGGTCGGACGCGAGGAGCCGGACGCGATGCTGTTGCTCGGCAATCTGCTCGTCGACGGGCTCGGCGTGGAGAAAGACGACCACCGCGCGGTGGAACTCTACTACCGTGCCTCCGAACTCGGCTTTGCCCCGGCGGCGAACGCCCTCGGTCAATGCTTCAGTTTCGCGGTCGGCGTCCAGTTGGACGCCGTGCGTGCCGTCGGTTGCTACCGCCGCGCCGCAGAGGCGGGCTTCGCCCCGGCGCAGTTCCACCTCGGCGTGTGCTATTTTGACGGGAACGGGATCCGCCCCGATAAGCCGGAGGCGGCGAAATGGTATGCCGCCGCCGCGGAACAGGGCTATGCCCCGGCGCAGTTCACGCTCGGACGCCACTATTCCCAGATCATGAACGGCGTGGAGAACGACCTCGAAAAGGGCATTATGTGGCTCACCCGCGCCGCCGAGCAGGGGCTCGTGCGCGCGATGACCTACCTCGCCGACCTGTATCATAACGCAGGTACCAACGGCGGCGACATTCTCGCCGCGAAGTGGTACGAGACCGCCGCGAAGCGCGGTGACCTCTACGGCATGAAGCAGTACGCCACCTACCTCGCCTCCGGGCGCGGCGGTGTCCCGAAGGAACCCGACGCGGCGAAAGCCATGCTCGCCGCCGCCGCCCGCGGCGGCCTCAAAGAGGCAGTCCTCCTCTATCGCGACCTCTACGGCAAACTGTCCTGATAAGTACATATAAATACGCGCTCTCAGTACCTAAAATACGCGCGCGCACTAAGCGGGGAGGAAACTTTTTGCAAAAGGTTTCCTCCCCGCACCCCTCTTTCAAAAACTTTTGGGGCATTTACAGCGCACGCAAAAGAAAAACGGGGGCAACACTTTTGTGCCCCTGTTCGTGATCCGTGTTATTACGATCACCGTTATTTGAACACGGAGAGGAGCCGTGCTGCCGGCTCCTCTCCGTGTTCTGTCCGTTACTCGCGGACCCATGCTTTCAGATAGTATTCCAGTTCGACCCGGCTTGCGTTCTTTGCAGGATCGGAGGCATCTATCGCGCTGTGCTCCCCCCGATAGACCTCATACCAACCGTCCGTGCAGGCAAATGCCAGCGAGGTGAGAGAGGTGCATCTCGTGAACACAAGCGGATCAATCCGGCGCACACACGCGGGGATCGTGACCGCTGTGATCCGGTCATCCTCATAGAATGCACACCTGTATATACTGTACGCTCTGCCGCTTGGTGAAGACTCCGGCAGGATGAGTTCCGTCTCGTCGCCCACGTATTGCAGCAGATAGGAGACTTCATCATCTTCATAGAAGCGATACCCGTCCTCCGTGGTCGCAAAATACTGTCTCTCGCCCGCCTCGGTGCGTATCGTGCGGGCATTCTTCGCGATTCCGCCGTAGTCTTTACTTCCCGCTGCCAGCGGCAGTGCCGAGCGATTCACGATCTCCAGGAGCGTCGATTCGATGGAGAATGCGTACGCGCCGATCACCTGCAAATTACGCCCAAGCGTGACGGAGTTCAGATGCACGCAGCCGTTGAACGCATCTTCCCCGATCGTCCGGAGGCCATCTGGCAATGTAACGGATTGCAGACGGCTGCACCCCGAAAAGGCATTTGCTTCAATGATCTGCACCGTGTCACTGAACGCAACGGTTTGTACCCCGGACTTTGCAAATGCCCATTTTCCTATGTTCTCCACACCGTTCCCGATGACGACCGTTTCCAGCGCGGAGCAAAAGTCGAATGCAGACTCCCCGATGCTTGCAATACCATCGCCGATGACCACGGTTTTCAGTAATGCACACCCACTGAAAGCCTGCTCGCTGATGGAGCATCCCGCGCTGCCGTTTACGGTCAGGCTCACAATGTTCGCCCCTGCAAAAGAGCCTTCGCCGATCACGGTCGTGCTTGCGGGCAGTGTCAGATCTTCAATCGCTCCGAGAGTACCGCAACCGGAAAAAGCGGATTCCCCGATCTCCTGCACGCCGTCGCCGATCGTAATCGTGACGAGTCGGTCACAGGACGAGAAAGCCGCGGCGACGATCGTGCGGACGCTCCCCGGGATCGTAATCTCCTGCAATCGGCGGCATCGGTTAAAAGCATTTCCGCCGATCGAAGTCACCCCCTCCGGGATCGTGACCTTTTCGAGTGCCTCGCAGCGTGCAAATGCGGCACCGCCGATCGTCTGGATCCCTTCGTGCAGAATGACTTCCCGGATATTCCGCTCATAGAAAGCCTTCTCCCCGATGCTGACCACCGGGTACCCCTGATAGGTCTTCGGTACAGCGAGTACAGCGCAGCCGGAGCCGCCCCCGCGCAATTCATAGGTTGTGCTGGTGCTCCGTCTCCCCCGCCGTCCCTCCGGAAGCCCCGTCACACGATGCGGCGAATACCGCAAAAATCATGACCAGAGCCGCCATCAACCAAAACCGAAACCGTTTCATACCATCCTCCGCTTGTCGCGCACTGAGCCGATGGCGTCCCCGCCCCGGCGCCGCGTTTTTCCATTGCCATTTTACTATAGATCACCCGCAATGTCAATGGTTGATTACACCCCACCGCGAAGCGTAAGCCCGCCACCTGCGGTCTCCGACCTTTGTGCCATCTGTTGCTCAACTTGTGTAACCGAGACAAGCGTGGAGCGATGGAGAAGCCCCGAAAACAGGGCTCGTCGTCCGTCCCGGCAAACTTTGTGATTGGTCGGAGAAGCCGTTGGTTTGCCTGATGCATTCCCGTAGGCGCGGGAATGCATTTACCTTGGATAAAAAGAAACTTTAGTTTGTACGGCAGAGACTGGTTTCGGCGTTAGCGGGTGCATCCGTTTCCCCCATTTTGGGCGCAATACGAAGATTTTGTTCCCTTTATGAAAAAATGGGGGCAACTACTTCGTGCCCCCATTTTCCTATTTACACCCGCGTTCTCCGCGCTCCGCGCTTGCCTCGTCAGCGTTGTACGCGGCCGGATCCGCTTCCCCCCGCCAGTGCCTCCACTTCGGCGACGCTCACCATGTTGTAGTCGCCCTCGATCGTGTGTTTCAGGCAACTTGCCGCCACAGCGAACTCAATGGTCTTCTGCGGATCATACCCGGAGATCATGCCGTAGATCAGCCCGGCGCCGAAACTGTCGCCGCCGCCGACACGATCCACAATGCGGATGGCATACTTACGGGAGAAGTAGCACTCGCCGCCGGTGTAGAGCATCGCCGCCCAGTTATTGTCGTTCGCCGAAATGCTCTCGCGGAGCGTGATGGCAACGGCACGGAAACCGAACATATCGGTGAGCTGCTTCGCCACACTGCGGTAGCCGTCCTGATTGATCTTCCCGCTGTCCACGTCGGTCCCCTCGGCACGGATGCCGAACACGTCCGCGGCGTCCTCCTCGTTGGAGATGCACACGTCGACATAGCGGCAAATCTCGGTCATCGCCGCTCTTGCCTCGTCGCGCGTCCACAGTTTCTTACGGTAGTTGAGGTCGCAGGAAACGGTCAGACCGAGTTTCTTCGCCTCTTTCGCGGCGGTCAGGCAGATCTTCGCGATCTCGGGAGAGAGCGCGGGCGTGATGCCCGTGAAATGGAACCAGTCGGCTCCCTCAAAGATCTTCGCCCAGTCAAAATCCTCGGGCGATGCTTTCGCGATCGCAGAACCCGCGCGGTCATAAATGACCTTGCTCGGACGCTGAGAGGCGCCTTTTTCAAGATAATAGATCCCGACACGGTCGCCGCCGCGGACAATCTTGTCCGTACCGACGCCGAAACGGCGCAGGCTGTTCACCGCCGCCTGACCGATCTCATGCTTCGGGAGTTTGGTCACGAAATCGACCGGTACCCCGTAGTTGGCGAGCGAGACGGCGACATTGGCTTCCCCGCCGCCGAACGTCGCGCCGTATGTATCCGCCTGCACGAACCGGTAGTATCCCTCCGGCGCAAGGCGCAGCATCAGTTCACCGAATGTAATGACTTTCATGCGTTCAGTACCTCCATCAGTTGTTTGCAGTTCGCACGGATATCGCCTTTCATCATAAAACTCCCGCCCACAGCGGCAATTTTATCGAAAGAAAGATATTCCTTGATGTTCTTCAGGTCGACCCCGCCGGTCGGCAGGAAACGCACCTGCGGGAACGGCGCGGACAGCGCCTTCAGGGCGGTGAGCCCGCCGTACACGTTTGCCGGGAAGAATTTCAGCGTCGTCAGCCCCATTTCGAGCGCCGCCATGATCTCGGTCGGCGTCACACAGCCGGGCAGATACGGCACATCCGCCTCGCGGCAGACCGCCGCCACATCGGCAGAGAGCCCGGGCGACACGATAAAGCGGGCGCCCGCCCCGATCGCTGTCTTTGCCTGCTCCGCGTTGATAACGGTGCCGGCACCAATCATCATTTCGGGGAACTTTTCACACCCGATGCGGATCGCCTCGGCGGCGCAAGCGGTGCGGAAGGTGATCTCCGCGACCGGGATTCCCCCGTCACAGAGCGCCTCGAGCGTCGGGCAAGTGTCGACGATGTCGCGGATGACCACGACGGGAACGACACGGTTGTTTGCGAGTAACTGTTCACTTGTCATTTGGAACACCCCCATTTAGTATTCACATCATTGTAACACGGCGAAAATGGCAATACTATGGCGTTTTCTGCCAAAGTAATAGCGGATTTTGCAAAATGCGGCATTCTCCCTACGGGAGAGAAACGACCGCCGGACGTCAGCGGACGTAGCGGAGGAACATATACAGCAGTACCGCGGCGCCGAGTCCGATACGGTACCAGCCGAACGGCTCGAAGCTGTGGCGTCTGACGAAGTCCATGAGGAACCGTATCACCACAAGGGAGACAAGGAACGCCACCGCGCCGCCGACGAGCAGGAGCCCGACCTCGGCACCGCTCATCGTCAGTTTGTCGATCAGAAAGTACTTCCCGATCTTCAGAGCGGACGCACCGAGCATGACGGGAATCGCGAGGAAGAACGAGAACTCCGCCGCCGCAGTGCGCGAGATCCGACAAAGGCGGGCGCCGACAATGGTCGCGCCGGAGCGCGAAGTACCGGGAATGAGCGCCAGCGCCTGGAAGCACCCGATGACCAGCGCATCGCGGCAACTCAACTGGTCGACGGTCTCGACGCGGTTTTCCCGTCCCGCGAGGCAGCGCTCAATCACGATAAAGGCGACGCCGTACACGATGAGCGTCCCGGCAATGACCGAACACTTGACGATCGGCTTCGCGTAAATGTAGTCCTCAATGAGATTGTCGAGCAGAAGCCCGATAATGGCGGCGGGGACAGCCGCGATCAGCACCTTCCCCCACAGCGTCCAGATGGCTTTCTTTTCTTCGGGTGCCTTTGTCTTGCCGAAGGGCCACAGGCGCCGCCAGAACAGTACCAGCACGGCGATGATCGACCCGAACTGGATCACCACCATGAAGAGGCTACGGAACTCCGGCGTCACGTTCATCGGGAGCCAGTCTTCGAATAGCAACATATGCCCGGTACTGGACACGGGCAGCCATTCGGTGATCCCCTGAATCACACCGAGCAGAATCACAATCAGCCAAATCATACAGCATACTCCTCGTCTTAGTCTCGAATGGGGGGCAACCCCGTTTCCGCCTGTTATTGTAACACAATCCCCCCGCCCTGTAAAGATGCACTTTGCGCGAGCTTTGCGTGTCCTCGCCCGCACCGAAAAGGACAGACTCCACGGCAAAATACAAGGAGGAGCCGCAGAATTGCGGCTCCTCCCGGAGAAAGCATAAGACTTTTTCGTGTCGAAGTATTATTCCAGCTCGAACGCACCGGTGTACAGCTGATAGTACCTGCCGCGTTTCGCGATGAGGTCGTCATGCGTGCCGCGCTCGATGATGCGGCCGTGGTCGAGTACCATGATGACATCGGCGTTCTTGACCGTCGAGAGACGGTGCGCGATGACGAACACGGTGCGCCCGTGCATCAGCGCGTCCATCCCGCGCTGTACGATTTCCTCGGTGCGCGTATCAATCGAGGACGTCGCCTCGTCGAGAATCATAACCGGCGGGTCGGCAACCGCCGCACGGGCGATCGCGAGCAGCTGCCGCTGTCCCTGCGAGAGGTTGGCGCCGTTGGCGACGAGTTCGGTCTGATACCCCTCCGGCAGACGGGTAATGAAGTCGTCCGCGCTGACGAGTTTCGCCGCGGCGATACATTCCTCATCCGTCGCGTCCAGTTTCCCGTACCGGATATTGTCCATGACCGTCCCCGAGAACAGGTTGGTGTCCTGCAGGACGATACCGAGCGACTGGCGAAGTGCCGATTTCCTGATTTTATTGATGTTGATGCCGTCATAGCGAATCTTGCCGTCCGCGATGTCGTAAAAGCGGTTGATGAGGTTGGTGATGGTCGTCTTACCGGCGCCGGTCGCGCCGACGAACGCCACCTTCTGCCCCGGTTCCGCATACAGCGTCACGTCGTGGAGCACGATCTTCTCCGGCACATACCCGAAGTCCACGTCCACCATGCGGACGTCGCCGGTGAGGCGCGTATAGGTCACACTGCCGTCTGCGGCGTGCGGATGTTTCCATGCCCACATGCCGGTGTGCTCGGGGCACTCGACGATCTCGCCGTTCACTTCCCTTGCGTTGACGAGCGTCACATACCCTTCGTCCACCTCACTCGGTTCGTCGATGAGGTCATAAATCCGTGTCGCGCCGGCAAGCCCCATGACGATCGAGTTCACCTGCCCGGACACCTGCCCGATGTTCCCGGCGAACTGCTTGGTCATGTTGAGATACGTGACGAGCGCGCCGATGGCGAGCGCCGCCGCACCGGCGGTACCGCGGAGCCCCGCGATCGCGTAGGAGAGCGACGGGTTGAACACCCCCGTCGTCAGGAGCGCCCCGCCGACGATTGCCACCAGCACATACATGATGTTCCCGATATTGAACATAATCGGCATGAGCATATTGGCATAGCGGTTCGCGCGGGTGGATGCGTCGCAGAACGCGTCGTTGATTCTGTCGAAGTCGGCTTTACTCGCCTCTTCATGGCAGAACACCTTGACGACCTTCTGCCCGTTCATCATCTCCTGAATATAGCCCTCGGTCTGCCCGATCTTCTGCTGCTGGAGGAGGAAGTACTTCGCGCTCTTGCCGCCGACGCGCTTCGTCACGAAGAACATCGCCGCCACGCCGATCAGCACCAGGAGCGTCAGCCAGAGGCTGTACCAGATCATGATGAACAGCACCGAGAGGATAATGACGGCGGAGCTCAGCATCTGCGGCAGGCTCTCGCCGATCATCTGGCGGAGCGTGTCGGTATCGTTCGTATAGATACTCATAATGTCGCCGTGCGTATGCGTGTCGAAATACCGGATCGGGAGCGACTGCATATGGTCGAACATACGGCGGCGGAATTTGTTGAGCGCCCCCTGCGTCATCACGGCAAGGAACCGGTGGTACACATAGTTCGCAATCAGCGAAACGATATAGATGGAGACCAGTACGGCGAGCAGCGATAGAATCTTCGGCCGCACGGTCGCCCACGAGGCATCGCCTGCGGCGAGGCTCTCGGAGAGAATCGTGACGACCCGCTCCATGAACACGGCGGGGATCGCCGCGCTGACGGCACTGAACAGGATCAGGACGATCGTCAGGGGGAGCATCACGGGATAGTAGCGGAACAGGTCGCGGAGGATCCGGCGGAACACCCCGCGCTTTGCCTGCGGTTTACGCGTTTGCATCTCCGTCACCTCCCTCCTCGGATTTACCGCTCCCGCGGTTCTGCGAGTGCCAGATCTCGCGGTACAGTTCATTGTTGGCAAGCAATTCCTCGTGAGAACCCACGGCGGCGATCCGCCCGCCGTCGAGGATCAGGATGCGGTCGGCGTCCTGCACGGAGGACAGCCGCTGTGCAATAATGATCTTCGTCGTTGTGGGAATGAACTTTTTGAATCCCATGCGAATCAGCGCATCCGTCTTGGTGTCGACGGCGCTGGTCGAATCGTCGAGAATCAGAATTTTCGGTTTCTTGAGCAGTGCCCGTGCGATGCAGAGACGCTGCTTCTGCCCGCCGGAGACGTTCGTACCGCCCTGCTCGATGTGCGTGTCATACCCGTCGGGGAACTGCGTGATGAATTCGTCCGCCTGTGCGAGGCGGCATGCCTCCTCGAGCTCTGCGTCGGTCGCGTCCGGGTTGCCCCAGCGCAGGTTTTCCTTGATCGTGCCGGAGAACAGCACGTTCTTCTGCAAAACGACCGCCACCTGGTTGCGGAGCACCTCGAGGTCGTATTTCCGCACGTCCTCCCCGCCGACGCGCACGGCGCCGGAGGTCACGTCGTAAAGGCGCGAGATCAACTGGATCAGCGTCGTCTTGCCGGAGCCGGTGCCGCCGATGATGCCGATGGTCTCCCCGCTCGCGATGTGCAGGTCGATATCCGAGAGCGAAAGTTTCTCCGCCGTCGCCGCATACTTGAAATCCACATGGTCGAAGTCGACGGAGCCGTCCGCCACTTCGGTCAGTGCCCCCTCGGGGCTCGTCAGCGTGCTCTCGGTGTCCAGCACTTCGGTGATACGCTTCATGGACTCGAGCGACATCGTCACCATGACGAAGATAAATGAGACCATCATCAGATTGAAGAGGATCTGCGTGCCGTAGGTCAGGAGCCCGGAGAGATGCCCGACATTCATGCTCGTGCCGCCGACGCTCACGATCTTGCGCGAGCCGAAGAAAATGACGACGACCATGAGGGCATAGAGGCAGAACTGCATCAGCGGGTTGTTGAGTGCGAGGATCTTCTCGGCGCGGGTAAAGTCGCGGCACACGTCGTCGGACGCCCGCCCGAACTTCTCGCGCTCGTGATCCTCCCGGACGAAACTCTTGACGACGCGCATTCCGCGCACGTCCTCCTCGATCGACTCATTGAGTCGGTCGTATTTGCGGAACACGCGGGTAAAAAGCGGCATCACCTTCCGGATGATCAGGAACAGGAAGAACCCGAGGAACGGAATCAGCACCGCATAGATGATCGCCATGCTCCCGCCGAGGGCAAACGCCATGATGAACGAAAAAATGATCATCAGGGGCGAGCGGATCGCGGTACGGATAATCATCATGAACGCCATCTGTACGTTGCTGACGTCGGTCGTCATACGCGTGACGAGCGACGCGGACGAAAATTTGTCAATGTTCTCGAACGAGAAGTCCTGCACGCGGCGGAAGAGATTGCGCCGCAGATTCCGCGCGAACCCGGCAGACGCCGTGGCGCAGGTCGAGCCCGCCCACGCACCGAACAGGAGCGAAAAGAAGGCAAGCACGACCAGCACGATGCCCCATTTTACAATGACATCGAGCCCACAGCCCGCCTCGATCTGGTTAATGAGCGTGGCAATAATAAACGGGATGACACAGTCGATCGCGACCTCAAAGACGACGAGCAGCATCGTCATGATGGTCGCCTTCTTGTATTCCCCCACGCTTTTCAGTATTTTCCGAACCATAGTGTGTTTCCTTTATTCAGTCGTAACAATCATTTGTCATGCGGCAGTGGTCTTTACGCAAGCCCCCACAGCCCCCGAAGCGCCTCTGTCAGTTTTTCGCCGATTGCGCAGTCCTCCGCGCGGAGCGGATGCTCGGGAAAATTCGTAAACCACCCGTCTGTCGGGACGAAATCGACCCGTGCCCCGCGGGACGCGTTATACCCGGCGACGAAGTCCGGGAGAACTGCCGCATGGAACCCCCAGAAGGAGGGCAGAACCAGCACGTGCGCTTCGGGGTGCGCCGCCCGCACCTCGTCGAGAAGTTCCTCATACCGTTTCAGATATTCTTCGTCGGACGCGCCGCTGTCATTCGCTCCGTGGTTGATGACGATATAATCGACCCGCGCCGGCGGCAGTACCGCACCGGCATAGGCATACGGATAGGCGAGCGCCGCACGCGGCACCCCGCCGCTCCCGCCCCGGGTCAGCCCGACGGCACCGTACCCCATGATACGCGCCGCCATGCCGAGCGCCTCGGCGGTGCGCCATGCCCAGCCGGTCGTGGCATCGTCCTGATAGACGCGGTTGTAGCGGTCGTCCGTGTAGCAGGGCGAGCGACGCTCCGGGTCGACCAGGATCCCCTCGGTAATCGAGTCACCGATGAATTCGATGACGGGGCGTGTGTCGGTCGGCAGATGCCGGAATCCCTCCGCCTCGCAACCGAGGAACGACACGCGGCAGTTCGGGTTTTCCCAGCGGGATTCGCATTCGTCAATGCTCTTGACGATGACGCGGAGCGCATGCGCGCCCCCGTCAGGCGCTTCGACGCGCAAATAGGCGTCGGTCGGCGCTTCGAACTTCGCGCCGCCGTCGAGTTGCAGAAAGAGGTGCGGCGGTGTTTTGGAAACGCCCCGCATATCGAACGAAAGGAGCAGTTCCGCCCCCGTGAAACCGACCTCAAAATACGCGCCGGCACAGGTCGTCTCGGCGGCATCGCCGAAGAACCAACGCCCCGTGTACCGTACCGCGGCGTCATCGAACCGAACTGTTTTCATATTGTCACCTCCGTCGGGATATCTGCCGTCACGGCAATCGTAAATCGTATTCTAACATATTGTATTTTTAATGTCAATCACGCGCGGGGTAACTTTTTTATGAAGTTTTACTTCTTCATTATAAATTATAATTATAATCATACCGCGGAGATTTGCTCCCGATCCTTTTCCCCCGCGGCGGTCGCCGGCACCCGGCGGGCACCCCCTGCCCCGCCCGCCGGAAAGGCCTGCGCCCTGCAGACAAAAATACCCCCGGACAAACAAGGGGCGCCCGGCGGGCGCCCCTTGTTTCTTTGCGTTTTTGTGCGTTCTTCGAGAGGCTGTCGCCCGGAGACTCGCCCGGGGCGGCGCGCACTTCAGGTGCGCCGCGATCGCGGATTATTCGTATTCCACCACGCTCGCCCAGGAAGTCAGGAACTCGCGCTCCTCGGGCTTGCGCTTGACCAGTTGCGACGCCGCGACAATGGGCATCCACTTCTGGATATACTGCCGCGCCGTATCGCTCTTCCGGCAGTAGAGGGAGAGATACCGCTCCGCCTCCTCGTTCAGCCCTTTCAGGCAGTAGAGGAGGTAGGTGCGCGCGACGTCCGCCGAGGCATTACCCTGCGTGACGTGCGACCAGTCGAGAATGTAGGGATCACCCGATGCCGTGATGATGATGTTCGCGGCGTTGAAATCCCCGTGACAGAGTTTATTGTGCCGCGGCATCCCCTCGAGCCGGGTATGCAGTTCGTACCGCAGGGTCGCGTCGAGACCGCTCGCGCTGATCTTGCCCTGCATCTTATCCCGCAGCTTGGAGAGCAGGGGTACGCACTGTTTATGAACGAGCATCTGCAGATCCACGAACAGATTCAGGTATTCGTCGTATTTCTCGGGGTGTGCCATCATCAGGTTCGCGAGCGATTCCCCCTCCACATACTCATAGAGGATCGCCCACTGACCGTCAATCTTGGTCACTTCTTTCAGGCGCGGGATATGCAGGGGCGTGTCGGCGTCACCCACGCGGGCGAGGTTGAGCGCCTCGTTCAGCACATCCGCCGCGGCATAGGTGGGGTCAAAGAGTTTGACCGTCGTGTCACCGTCACGGTAGATGACTTTGTTCGGGCGTTTTGCAATCATCTGTTCGTTTCCCATCGGGTACCTCCCAAAGATTCGTTCCGCGCCGTCCGGCGCGTTTTTTACATTTTCAGTATAAAGGATACGGCGCCCGAAATCAATGCTTTTTTCGCGTGTCGCCGCCGACTTTTGCCCCCCTCGGGAAAAAACAACCAAGCCGGTTTCCCGATTTTCGTGAAACTTGGAAAAATTGTGCGTTGTAACCGGGACAAAAATGTGCTAAAATCATATCAGGAACGTGAAAGCAGTCGAAAAAGGGGGACAACACGTGAATCTGCAATACCTGAAGTACGCGGTCGAGGTCGCGCGCACCGGCTCCATCAACCGGGCGGCGGAAGCGCTGTATGTGGCGCAGCCGAATGTCAGCCGCGCCATCAAGGAACTGGAGTTCTCGCTCGGCATCGTCCTTTTCGAGCGCACGTCCAAGGGGATGCGTCTCACGCCGGACGGCGAACGCTTCATGCAATACGCGCGCAATATCCTCGCACAGGTCGACGAGGTCGAGGACATCTTCCGCCACGGCGAGAGCCGCAAGAAGAAATTCTCCGTCTCGGTGCCGCGCTCGAGCTATATCGCGAGCGCGTTTGAAGAGTTCACGAAGAAGCTCCCCCAAAACGAACCCGTTGATATCTTCTATAAGGAAACGAACGCCCTGCGCGCCATCAACAATATCGTGAATGCCGATTACAAACTCGGCATTATTCGCTACGCCTCCCATCACGACCGCTATTTCCGTGAACTGCTTGAGGAAAAGAGCCTCGAGAGCGAGCTCGTCGCCGAATTTTCCTATGTCCTCGTGATGAGCGAGAACCACCCGCTCGCGGAGCGCGAGACGATCGATTTCGACGACCTCTCGCCGTATATCGAACTGACGCACGCCGACCCCTTCGTCCCGACTCTTTCCCTCTCCGAAGTGCGGAAAGAGGAGATCCCGGACAACGTCAAGCGCCGCATCTTCGTCTTTGAGCGCGCCAGCCAGTTTGAGCTCCTGTCCTGCAACCCGGAGACCTTCATGTGGGTCGCCCCCGTCCCCGACGAGCTGCTCTCGCGCTACCGCCTCGTGCAGAAGCGCTGCCCCTGCAACACCAAGCTCTACCGCGACGTCCTCATCCATCCGAAGGATTATCGCCTCACGACCCTCGACAACCTTTTTATCACGGAGCTCTGTCTCTCCAAACGCAAATATCTCTCCTGACCGGATCGGTCGTGCGGGCGCCCTCACACGACCGATTTTTCGCTATATCGACATTGATATATCGATATACGAAAATCGTTATTCCAAAATCCCCCCGTCTCCGATAGAATATACTTGTAAGAGCGGAGCAAAGGAGGATCTCATGAATAGAATGGGCATCACCAAACCGGTGATGGAACGTATCCCCCTCTACCTCGGGTATCTGCGTGACCCTGCATCGGGCGTCGGGCGGACGGTTTCGGCGACCGTCATCGCGAATGCGCTGGGGCTGGGCGACGTGCAGGTACGGAAGGATCTCGGCATCGTGAGCGGCGCCGGGAAACCGAAGGTGGGGTACGTCACCGAAGAATTGATCGAACACCTCTCTACTTACCTCAGCGCTCACACGGAAAACACGGCGGTTCTCGTCGGTGCGGGTCGGCTCGGGCAGGCATTGCTCGGGTACGGCGGCTTCGCCGAGTACGCGTTGACCATCCGTGCGGCGTTCGATACCGACCCTGCGAAGATCGGCGGCAACGTCCTGCCGCTTTCGGACTTCGCCGCTTTCTGTGAAAGAGAGCATCCCGCGATCGGCATCATCACGGTGCCGGAATCGTCTGCGGACGACGTGCTGCGTCTTATGACGGAGAACGGGATCCGCGCGGTCTGGAACTTCTCGCGGCGGCGCCTGCGTCCGCCGGAGGGCGTGCTGGTCCGTAACGAGGACCTCGCGTCGTCTCTTGCCGCCCTGTCCGGGCAGCTCAATCAAATCGGTTAATCACAATGATGAACAGATATAAATCAGAGGAGTGCATTATGGAAGAAAAAATCTATCCGACAGTTGACAGTGTGGAGTCGCTCGAAGCGGCAATCGCCCGTGTCCGCGAGGCACAGCGGAAGTTTGCCACCTACACCCAGGAGCAGGTGGACGCGATTTTCCTCGCCGCCGCCATCGCCGCCAACCAGGCGCGTATCCCCCTCGCCAAACTCGCGGTCGAAGAGACCGGCATGGGCGTCGTCGAGGATAAGGTCATCAAGAACCACTACGCCGCCGAATACATTTACAACGCCTATAAGAACACCAAGACCTGCGGCGTGATTGAAGAGGACACCGCCTACGGCACCCGCAAGATTGCGGAGCCGATCGGTCTTGTCGCCGCCGTCATTCCGACGACCAACCCGACGTCCACCGCCATCTTCAAGACGCTGATCTGCCTCAAGACCCGTAACGGCATCATCATCAGCCCGCACCCGAGAGCCAAGAAGTCGACGATCGCCGCGGCGAAGGTCGTTCTGGAAGCGGCTGTCAAGGCAGGCGCGCCGGAGGGCATCATCGGCTGGATTGATTCTCCCTCGCTCGAAATGACCAACCTGATTATGAAGGAAGCCGACATCATTCTCGCGACCGGCGGCCCCGGCATGGTCAAAGCGGCGTATTCCTCCGGTAAGCCCGCCCTCGGCGTCGGCGCCGGCAACACGCCCGCCATCATCGACGACACGGCAGACATCACGCTCGCCGTCAACTCGATCATTCACTCCAAGACGTTCGATAACGGTATGATCTGCGCCTCCGAGCAGTCCGTCATCGTCCTGAACGACGTCTATGATGCCGTCAAGACGGAATTCGCGGCGCGCGGATGCTACTTCCTGAACCCCGAAGAGACCGAGAAGGTCAGAAAGACCATTATCATCAACGGCGCTCTGAACGCCAAGATCGTCGGTCAGCGCCCGCAGAAGATTGCCGCCCTCGCCGGCATTGAAGTCCCCGAAGGGACGAAGATCCTCATCGGCGAAGTCGAGAGCGTTGAACTCTCCGAAGAGTTCGCGCACGAGAAACTCTCCCCTGTCCTTGCCATGTACCGTGCGAAGGACATTGAGGACGCCTTCTCCAAGGCAGAGCGCCTGATTGCGGACGGCGGCTACGGTCACACCTCCTCGATCTACCTCAACGCCGTGACCGAAAAGGCGAAACTCGCGGAATTCCAGGAACGCATGAAGACCTGCCGTATCCTCGTGAACACCCCGTCCTCCCAGGGCGGTATCGGCGACCTCTACAACTTCAAACTCACGCCCTCGCTCACGCTGGGCTGTGGCTCGTGGGGCGGGAACAGCGTCTCCGAGAACGTCGGGGTCAAACACCTCATCAACATCAAGACCGTCGCCGAGAGGAGAGAGAATATGCTTTGGTTCCGCGCACCCGAGAAGGTGTATCTGAAACGGGGTTGCCTGCCCGTTGCCCTGAACGAACTGAAACAGGTCATGGGCAAGAAGAAGGCATTCATCGTCACCGACAGCTTCCTCTATCACAACGGCTACACCAAGCCGATTACCGATAAGCTCGATGAACTCGGGATCCAGCACGCGACCTTCTTCGACGTCGCCCCCGACCCGACCCTCGCCTGCGCGAAGGAAGGCGCGAAGCAGATGACCGCCTTCGCCCCCGATGTCATCATCGCCCTCGGCGGCGGTTCCGCGATGGACGCCGGCAAGATCATGTGGGTCATGTATGAGCACCCGGAAGTCGACTTCCTCGACATGGCAATGCGCTTCATGGATATCAGAAAGCGTGTCTACACCTTCCCGAAGATGGGCGAAAAGGCATACTTCATCGCAATCCCGACCTCTGCCGGTACCGGTTCCGAAGTGACGCCGTTCGCCGTCATCACCGATGAGACGACGGGTGTCAAGTACCCGCTCGCCGATTATGAACTCCTGCCGAAGATGGCAATCATCGACACCGACTTCCATATGTCCGCGCCCCGCGGTCTGACCGCCGCCTCCGGTATCGACGCCGTGACCCACGCGCTCGAAGCGTATGCGTCCCTCATGGCGACCGACTACACCGACGGTCTGGCGCTCCGCGCCCTCAAGACGATCTTCACCTACCTGCCCCGTGCTTACGATAACGGTCAGACCGATATCGAGGCGAGAGAGAAGATGGCGAACGCCGCGACCATGGCAGGTATGGCATTCGCGAACGCCTTCCTCGGTGTCTGCCACTCCATGGCACACAAGCTCGGCGCCTTCCACCACATCGCGCACGGCATTGCCAACGCGCTGATGATCGACGAAGTGCTGCGTTTCAACGCCGCGGAAGTCCCGAGCAAGATGGGCACCTTCTCGCAGTATGCTTACCCGCACACCCTCGCCCGTTACGCCGAAGTCGCCGACTACCTCGGCATCACCGGTAAGAACAACGAGGAGAAGCTGGAGAACCTCATCGCCGCGATCGACGCCCTCAAGGCGCGCGTCGGCATCAAGCCCACGATCCGTGACTACGTGCCGGACGAAGCGGACTTCCTCGCCCGCCTCGACGCGATGACCGAGCAGGCATTCGACGACCAGTGCACGGGTGCGAACCCGAGATACCCGCTGATGAGCGAGATCAAGCAGATGTACCTCGACGCTTACTACGGCAAGACCTTCACCGAAGTGAAGAAACCCGACGAATCCCAGGTCATCGAGACCCCGGACGCAGAAGATTTCAAGCGTGTTTACCGTAAAAACACCGCGAAAAAGAAACAGTAAGGAGTGTCAAAGGATACGATGAAACTGGACAGAGTTATTGCGGTCAGAAACAACAAGACCGTGTACCGCGACGGTGCCGACTGTATCAAAGTGTTTGACAGCGATTATTCCAAAGCGGATATTCTGAACGAGGCGCTGAACCAGGCGCGGATCGAGGAGACCGGCATTCGGATCCCGAAGATCAAAGAGGTTCTCACCGTCGACGGCAAGTGGGCAATCGTCTCCGAGTACATCAAGGGGAAGACCCTGGCGCAGCTCATGGAGGAGCACCCGGAGAAAAAGCATGAGTACCTTGAACTGCTCGTTGACCTCCAGATGGATGTGCACAGCCACACCTGCCCCCTGCTCACCAAGCTGAAAGATAAGATGAACCGCAAGATCAGCGCCGCCGATCTGGACGCCACCACGCGCTACGACCTGCATACCCGCCTCGAGAGTATGCCGAAGCACAACAAGGTCTGCCATGGTGACTTCAACCCCTCGAACATCATCATCGCCGAGGACGGCACGCCGTACATTCTCGACTGGTCGCACGTCACGCAGGGCAACGCCTCTGCGGACGTCGCCCGCACTTACCTGCTCTTCTGGCTCGCCGGAGACATCGAGGGGGCGAACGCCTATCTGGATCTCTTCTGCAAGAAGAGCGATACCGCGAAGCAGTACGTGCAGAAATGGATGCCGATCGTCGCCGCTTCCCAGTCTGTGAAGGGCAACGAGAAAGAGCGCCAGTTCCTGCTCTCCTGGGTGAACGTCGTCGACTACGACTAACAGCCTGTCTGCCGCGCCGGGCGGCAACGCCCGGCGCATTTTTATGATTCTTTATACGAAAGGAATGTATCATGAAAGTTACGGTTTGTATCGGCAGTTCCTGCCACCTCAAAGGCGCACGTCAGGTCGTTGAGACCCTCCAGTATCTCATCTCGGAGAACGGACTCAAGGACAAGGTCGAGCTCGGCGGCACGTTCTGCATGGGCAGATGCCAGGAGGGTGTCTGCGTGACCGTGGACGACGCGTTCTTCTCCGTCTCCCCCGAGACCGTGAGGGACTTCTTTGTGAAAGAAATCCTCGCGAAAGCGTAAAGCGCCATGGTGTTCATACAAGTCTGCGTCGGGAGCTCCTGCCACCTCAAAGGTGCCCCCGAGATCGTTTCCCTTCTGGAAGCGGCAGTCCAGAAAAACCACCTCGAGGACGAGATCGTCCTCTCCGGCAGTTTCTGCGCCGGGAAGTGCAATCGGATCGGGGTCACGATTACGGTCAATGACGTGATCTATACCGGCATCACCCCCGAGACCTTCGGCGACTTCTTCCGTGATACCATTCTGCCGGCAGTCGAAAAGGAGAGGAGTTAGACCCGTGTCTACCTGTCTGACGCTGAAAAAATCCAACTGTAAGAACTGTTATAAATGTATCCGTCATTGTCCGGTGAAGTCGATCCGCTTCTCGGGCAATCAGGCACATATTATCGGGAACGAGTGCATCCTCTGCGGTCAGTGCTTCGTCGTCTGCCCGCAGAATGCCAAAGAAATCACAAGCGAGGTCGAAAAGGTCAAGGTGCTCCTTGCCTCCGGCGACCCCGTTTATGTGAGTCTCGCGCCCTCCTTCGTCGCCAACTACGACGGCGTGGGCATCGGTGCGATGCGCCGTGCCCTGCAGAAGCTTGGCTTTACCGACGCGGAGGAGACCGCCGTCGGCGCCACGATGGTCAAGCGAGAGTATGAGCGGATGCTCGCGGAAGAGGAGCATGATATCATTATCACCTCCTGCTGTCATTCGGTCAATCTCCTGATCCAGAAGTATTTCCCGACGGAACTGCAGTACCTCGCGAAAGTGCTGTCCCCGATGCAGGCACACTGCACAGACATCAAGCGCCGTCACCCGAATGCCAAGACGGTGTTCATCGGTCCCTGCGTCGCCAAGAAAGACGAAGCAGAGTATTACGAGGGGATTGTCGACGCGGTGCTGACGTTTGAGGAGCTGACGGAGTGGCTCGCCGCCGCAGGGATTCCGCTCGAAAAAGAGACGGATACGAGCCCCGAGAGCCGGGCGCGCTTCTTCCCGACGACGGGTGGCGTGCTCAAGAGCATGACCAAGACCGCCCCGGGCTACACCTACCTCGCGATTGACGGGGTCGATAACTGTATTGCCGCACTCCGCGACATCGAGAGCGGTAAGATTCATCACTGCTTCATCGAAATGTCCGCCTGCGCCGGCAGTTGCATCGGCGGTCCTGTCATGGAGAAATACCACCGCTCCCCCGTCAAGGATTATCTTGCAATCACGGAGGCGGCGGGTGAAAAAGACTTCCCTGTCGCACAGCCGGATTTCACCGAGATGCAGAAGCAGTTCGCCCCGATCGAGCGCCGCGCGCAGATGCCGTCCGATTACGAGATTGCCGAAATTCTCCGCCAGATGGGCAAGACCCGACAGGAGGATGAACTCAACTGCGGCTCCTGCGGGTACAACACCTGCCGGGAAAAGGCGATTGCCATTTATCAGGGCAAGGCGGAAGTCTCCATGTGTCTGCCCTACCTCAAGGAGAAAGCCGAGAGCTTCTCCGACAGTATCGTCAACAATACGCCGAACGGGCTGATTGTCCTCAACGAGAAACTCGAGGTGCAACAGATCAACACGGCGGCGCGCAAGATCATGAACATACGCTCGGCGTCCGATATTCTCGGCGACCTGGTCGTCCGTATCCTCGACCCCAAGGTATTCCTCGAAGTGCTGGAATCCAAGGAAGAGGTGCGTGACCGCCGCGTCTATCTTGCCGAATACGGCAAGTTCGTCGAGGAGACGGTCATCTATGACCGCGACTACCACCTGCTCATCTGCATCATGCGTGATGTGACGAGCGAGGAGGACGAGCGCAAGAAGAAAGAAACGATTCGCGAGCAGACGGTCGATATCGCCGATAAGGTCGTCGATAAGCAGATGCGGATCGTGCAGGAGATCGCCTCTCTGCTCGGTGAGACCGCGGCAGAGACCAAGATCGCCCTGACAAAACTGAAGGAATCCATCGCCGATGAATGAACTCTGTGCCGATATCGGCTACAAAAGTGTGAACCACGTCGGCGAGCAGCTCTGCGGCGACCATGTGGACGTCGTGGAGCAGAGCGAGGACTCGACCGTCGTCGTCCTCGCGGACGGGCTCGGCTCGGGGGTCAAGGCGAGTATTCTCTCTACCCTGACTTCCAAGATTATCTCCACCATGATGGCGGAGGGGCTGACGCTCGAGGACTGCGTCGAGACGATCGCCGCCACCCTGCCGGTCTGTTCGGTGCGCGGAGTCGCCTATTCGACCTTTACCATTCTGCACCTCGTGAACAACACCGAAGCAGAGATTATTCAGTTCGATAACCCGCTGGTGATTCTGCTCCGCGAGGGTAAGAACTACGATTACCCGAAGACCGAAATGTCTATCGGCGGCAAGAAGATTTTCAAGTCCGTCATTCGGCTTGAGGAAGAGGATACGTTCATTCTGATGAGTGACGGCTGCCCTCATGCCGGGCTCGGGTTGACCTACAACTTCGGCTGGAAACGCGAAGACATCATCGGCTTCATGGAGGCGAGCGCCGCGGGCGGTTATACCGCCAAGACCCTCTCCACCATGCTGATTGACGAGTGCAATCGCCTCTACGGCGGTAAGCCGGGTGATGACGCCACCGCCTGTGTCGTCAAGATTCGTCGGCGCGTACCGATGAATCTGCTGTTCGGTCCCCCCTCCAACCGCGACGACTGCAACCGCATGATGGCGCTCTTCTTCTCGAAGGAGGGCAAGCACATCGTCTGCGGCGGCACCACGTCGTCCATCGCCGCCAAATACCTCGGGAAGCCCGTGCGCGTGGGGCTCACGTTCGAGCAGAGCGACATTCCGCCGATCGCGGAGATCGAGGGCGTCGACCTCGTGACCGAGGGCGTCATCACGGTCAACCGCGTCGTGGAGTACGCGAAAGACTACCTGCGTGATAACAAGAGTTACGAGCAGTGGAGTTTCCGCCATGACGGCGCGTCACTGATTGCGCGGATGTTGTTCGAAGAGGCGACGGACATCAACTTCTTCGTCGGCAGAGCCGTCAACCCGGCGCACCAGAACCCCGACCTGCCGATTAACTTCAATATCAAAATGAATCTGGTCAAAGAACTGTCCGAGTGCCTTGTCAAAATGGGCAAGCGGATCAAAGTCAGTTATTTCTGATCGAGGACACCCAAGATGAAAAAATTTGATACCAAGGTCCAGCACCTGAAATACAAAGTCCTGCGTGAAGTCGCGCGCGAGGCATGGGCAGATCGCCTGCCCGAGAGTGCGGTCGATATCCCGATGACGATCGTCCCCGGGAAAGTGCCGACCATGCGTTGCTGCGTCTACAAGGAGCGCGCCATCCTCGCGGAGCGTGTCAAGATTGCCATGGGCGGTGACAAGAGCAACCCGAACGTGATCGAGGTCATCGAGATCGCGTGCGACGAGTGCCCCGTCGGCGGCTACGAGGTCACGAACGCCTGCCGCGGTTGCCTCGCCCACCGCTGTGAGGACGTCTGCCGCTTCGGCGCTATTTCCTTTGACCAGAACCACGTCGCGCACATCGACAAGTCGAAGTGCAAGGAGTGCGGCGCGTGCTCGAAGGTCTGCCCCTTCACGGCGATTGTCGGGCGCAAGCGCCCGTGCCAGAACGCCTGCAAGGTCAAGGCGATCTCCATGAACGAGGAGAAAGCCGCGACGATCGACGGCTCGAAGTGCATCGCCTGCGGTGCCTGCGTCTATCAGTGCCCGTTCGGCGCCATTACGGACAAATCCTTTATTCTGAATGTCATCGACATTCTGAAAAAGAGCGAGGGCAACCAAAAGTATAAGACCTACGCCGTCGTCGCCCCGTCGATCTCCAGCCAGTTTACCTATGCGAAACTCGGGCAGGTCATCACCGGACTGAAGGAACTCGGGTTCCACACCGTCATCGAGGCGGCGCTCGGCGCCGACATGGTGGCGCAGGCGGAATCGCGTGAACTCGCGGAAAAAGGCTTCCTCACCAGTTCCTGCTGTCCGGCGTTCGTCGATTACATTCACAAGAACTTCCCCGACCTCGCGCCGTTCGTCTCGCATAACCTCTCGCCGATGGCGATGATCTCCAAGTACATCAAGGAGACTACCCCCGGCGCAAAGGTCGTGTTCATCGGTCCCTGCACGGCGAAGAAAGCCGAAGTGCAGAAAGAGGACGTAAAGCCCTATGTCGACGTCGCGATGACGTTTGAGGAACTGCAGGCGCTCTTTGACAGCCGCGACCTCGACATCACCACGCTCCCCGAAGGGGTTCTTGACAACGCCTCCTACTTCGGGCGTATCTTCGCCCGATGCGGCGGTCTTTCCGACGCCGTGGCGGAGGGGCTCAAGGAACAGGGGTTCACCGATTTTGCCCTGAAGGCCTGTGCCTGCGACGGGATCGAAGCCTGCCGCGTGGCGCTGCTCAAGAAGTCGAAGAACCTCCTCGACGCCAACTTCATCGAAGGCATGGCGTGCGTCGGCGGCTGTATCGGCGGCGCCGGGTGCCTCACGCATGAGCCCCGCAGTCGCGACGATGTCGACCGCTACGGCAAAGAAGCACTCGAAAAGACCATCGCGGACGCTGTTTCCCAGTTGAAATAATCCGACTCACGAAAAAGTCCCCCGCAGAGCGAACGGCTCTGCGGGGGATTGCTCTCTCGTCCGTCAGAGCGGCGTTGTGCCCGAAAAACCGGGCGCAACGCCGTTTTTTTGCTTTTCTATTTCGTTTTTCTTTCTCGGGTGTCTTGTTTTCCCTCGCCGTTCGTCCCTCCGTGCTTCTCTTCCGCCCCGGCGTGCGCAGACGCCGCCGTCCCCGCCTCGCGCGCGTAACAAGAAATTAAAAAAGTGCACATTGCTATTTTGCGCGCGCGGTGATACAATAGAGACAAGCAAAACTCGGGAGCCGAAATATGGAAACGTTTGAAAGAAAGATTTTTACGGGGGAGCGGGCGCTCTTCGGCGCGCGTGACCTGACCCTGACCGACTGTATCTTCGAGGACGGCGAGTCGCCGCTCAAAGAGAGCGCCGGGCTCACGCTCCGGGGCTGTTCCTTCCGCTGGAAGTATCCGCTCTGGTACGGACGCGACATCTCGCTCCGCGACTGCGTCCTCACCGACGCCGCCCGCGCGGGCATTTGGTACACCGAAAGCATCTCTCTTACCGACACGGTGATTGAGGCGCCCAAGACCTTCCGCCGCGCGAGGGGCATCAACCTCACGAACGTCACGATGACGAATGCCGCCGAGACGCTGTGGGCGTGCCGCGACATCACCCTGCAAAACGTCAGCGCCAAAGGGGATTACCTCCTGATGAACGCCGAGGACGTCACCGCCGACCACCTGCTCCTGAACGGCAACTACGCCTTTGACGGCGCGAAGAACGTGACCCTCCGCTCCTCAAAACTCTTCACCAAGGACGCGTTCTGGAACAGCGAAAACGTCACGGTGTACGACTCCTATATCACCGGGGAGTACCTCGGGTGGAACGCGAAGCATCTGACGCTCGTCAACTGCACGGTCGAGAGCCTGCAAGGCTTCTGCTATATCGACCACCTGACGCTGCAGAACTGTAAACTCATCAATACCACCCTCGCGTTCGAGTATTCGACCGTCGACGCCGATATCACGGGCGCCGTGGACAGCGTCCTCAACCCCGCGGGCGGCACCATTCGTGCCGATCATATCGGACAGCTCACGATTGACCGCGACCGCGTCGACCCCACCAAAACCACCGTGATCGTCCGGGAGGACGCCTGACATGACCGCTTTCGATTTCGATACCCCCGTCGACCGCCGCGGGAGCGGCTCGCTCAAGTGGGACGTCCCCGCGGGAGAACTCCCCATGTGGGTCGCGGACATGGATTTCAAGACTGCCCCGGCGGTCAGAGACGCGCTCGCCGAGCGGCTCGCACACGGCGTGTTCGGCTACTCCGTCGTGCCGGATGAGTGGTACAGCGCCTACTGCGACTGGTGGCGGGAGCGCCACGGCGTCACGTTCGACCCCGCGTGGCTGACCTTTACGACCGGCGTCGTCCCTGCCCTCTCCTCGATTGTACGGAAGCTCACGACCGTCGGGGAGAACGTCCTCATCATGACCCCGGTCTATAACATCTTTTTCAATTCGATTGTCAATAACGGCAGACACGTCCTTGAATCACCCCTCCGCTATGAGGGGGGTGTCTATGACATCGACTTTGCGGATCTGGAACGCAAACTCGCCGACCCCGAAACTTCCATGCTGATCCTCTGCAACCCGCACAACCCGGTGGGCAAAATCTGGAGTCGCGAGACCCTCGCGAGGATCGGTGCCCTCGCGAAAAAGCATCATGTCCTCGTTGTCTCGGACGAGATCCATTGTGATCTCACCGACCCCGGCTGTGCCTATACGCCTTTCGCCTCCGTCTCGGACGACTGCCGGGAGAACAGCGTGACGCTCATCGCCCCCACCAAGGCATTCAACCTCGCGGGGCTACAGACCGCCTGCACCGTCACCCCCGACCCGACGCTTCGTCACCGCGTCTCGCGCGGGCTCAACACCGATGAGGTCGCGGAGCCGAACGCTTTCGCCGTCACCGCCGCCGTCGCGGCGTTTACCAAAGGGGCGCTGTGGCTCGATGCCCTCCGCACCTACCTGTATGAGAACAAGTGCCTTGTGCGCGAGACGCTCGCGCGCGAGTGCCCCGACCTCCGCGTCACCCCGAGTGACGCGACCTACCTGCTGTGGCTCGACGTCTCCCGCATCGTCCCCGATGCCGATCGCCTCGCCGATCATCTGCGGCGGGCGGCAGGGCTCTACCTCACGGCGGGGAGCGAATACGGCGAGAGCGGCCGCGCCTTCCTCCGCATGAACGTCGCCGCCCCACGCGCGACGGTCGAAGAGGGGCTCCGTCGGCTCACCCGCGGGCTCGCCTCTTTCAGAGACAGCGGCGACTGACGGCGTTTGCCTACCGTTTGACCGCCGACTGACGGCGTTTGCCTATCGGCTGATCGTCGACCGACGGTGATTGGCGCCGTTGACTGCGCCTGCCTGCGGCGACCTTATCCCCTCCCCCTCACATTCATCTCCGCCGCTCCCTCTCCGGACGCCGCGCGGCGAATAACCCCCTCACCGAAAGGAGTATTCCCATGTTACCGGACGCACTGTTCTGGAATGTCCATATGTACGGCATCATGATTGCCCTCGGTATTCTCGCCTGCTTTCTTGTGCTGTACCTGTACTCGAAACGTCTCGGCGTCGAGACGAAACTGGTCGACTTCGCCTTCTATGACGGCGTTTTCTCGATCATCGTCGGCTTCGGTGCCGCCGCACTCGTGCAGGCGACGCTGAACTACATCGAGAACCCCGCGGCTGGTTTTCGCATCGGTAGCGGTATTACCGTCGTCCCCGGGCTCATCGGCGGCGCCGGCTTCTTCCTCATCGTCTATTTCCTCCTGCGGAAACGCATGGATCTTCACCTGCTCCGGATCCTCCCCGTCGTGCCGTGCTGTATCACGATCGCCCACGCCTTCGGGCGCATCGGCTGTTTCTTCGCCGGCTGCTGCTACGGGCGCGAGACGGATTCCGCCCTCGGCGTACATTTCAAATACGTCTCCGGCAACCGCCTGCCGACGCAGCTGTTTGAGGCGGCGTTCCTCTTCCTGCTCTTCGCCGTGCTGACACTGCTCGTTTTGAAATGGAAATGCCCCTACACCCTATCCGTTTACCTCGTCGCCTACGGCATCTTCCGCTTCATCATCGAGTTCTTCCGCGGTGACGACCGCGGGCAGATCTTCGGCGGCGCCCTCTCCCCCTCGCAGGTCGGCTCGATCGTCTACCTGCTCCTCGGGATTGGCTGGTTCTTCCTGCATCGCTACCTGCTCACCCGTGGAGCCCAATCGGCGGAAGAGCCCCCGGCGACAAACGCATAACCTCCTCACCAAAGCTACAACTTTGTTTTTTATGTGAAAGGAAAACGTACCATGAAAATGATTACCGCAATCGTCAACAAAAAGGACTCCTCTTTCGTCTGCGACGCCCTGCGTGACGCCGGGATTGCCTTCACCAAAATGGCGAGTACCGGCGGCTTCCTCCGCTCCGGGAACGCGACGCTCCTCATCGGCATTGACGATGCCCGCGTCGACGAGGCGCTCGGTATCATTCGCACTCATTGTGCCCAGCGCATGGAGCCGGCTCCGATCCCCGGTGTCACCGGCACGGGTCGTGCCCCAATCACCGTGACGGCGACTGTCCCCGTCGGCGGCGCCACCGTGTTCGTCACCGACATTACCCATTTTGAGAAAATGTGAGGTTTTGCCCTCCCGACATGAAACACCAAAGTGACCCCTCGGCGCGGAATCCTGCCGCCCCGGATACATCCGATACCCCCGACCGTTCCCCCGCGGACATGACGCCCGACCCGAAGCATGCAACTCCCCCGTCCTCGACGTCGACGGGACCGGCAGAGGCAAAGACCCACTCTTTCACGGTGGGCGCCACAAAAACGGAAGCCCTCGCCGAGGCGGAGAACCCCAAGGAACCGCTCCCACGCGAAAAGCGCTACCTGCTCCCCCGCCTGTTTCTGACCATGCTGAAGATCGGGCTGTTCGCCTTCGGCGGCGGCTACGCCATGACCGCCCTGCTCGAGACCGAACTCGTCACCAAGCGCGGGTGGCTGAGACAGGACGAGTTTCTCGACATGACGGCGATTGCCGAATCCACCCCGGGTCCCCTCGCCGTCAACAGCGCGACTTACGTCGGCTATCGGCTCGCCGGTGTCGGAGGCGCCGCCCTCGCCACCCTTGCCGTGTGTCTGCCTGCGTTCGTCATCATTTACCTGATCTCGCTGATCTTCGACCGCTTTCTCTCGCTCACCTACATTACTTATGCCTTTCGCGGCGTGCAGGTCGCCGTCGTATACCTGATTGCCACGGCGGGCGTGCGGCTCTTCCGCGGGCTCGGGCGTGACCCCCTCGGGCGCACCCTTGCGGTCGTCTCGGCACTGGCGCTCATCGCGCTCTCGCTCTTCTCCGTGAACTTCTCCTCCGTCTTCTTTATCCTGATCGGAGGGGTCCTCGGGGTTGCCGTTTACCTGATTCGCAAAGCGCGGCGGGGAGGTGACGCGAAATGATCCTCCTCGACCTGTTTCTGACCTTTCTCCTCATCGGCGCCGTCTCGTTCGGCGGCGGTTATGGCATGATCTCTCTCGTGCGGGAGCAGGTGCTCGCCCACGGGTGGCTGACGGAATCGGAATTTCTCGATATGATTGCCGTGTCGGAATCCACCCCGGGGCCGCTCGCCGTCAACATGGCGACCTTTATCGGCTCGTCGCAGGCGGGTTTCCCCGGCGCGCTTGTCGCGACGCTCGGCGTCGTGCTCCCCGCCTTTCTCATCATTCTGCTCATCGCAGCCGTCCTTAAAAACCTGCTCCGCTACCGTGGCGTCGAGGCATTCCTCTCGGGCGTCCGTCCGACCGTCGTCGGGCTGATTCTCGGAACCGCCGTGGTGCTGGGGCTTGCCACCCTCTTCTCCCTCGGGTCGCTCCGCGATACCTCGGGCGTCACCCACGACGCAGGTGCCTTCCTGATCCTCTTTTGTCTCCTCGCGCTGGACGCCGCCTCGCGTACCTGGCGCGGGCGCGCCATCGCGCCGATTCTTCTGATTCTTCTCTCCGCCGTGCTCGGTATGCTGGTGTACCCGCACATCTGACGGCACCATTCCTGTCTATCAATTCCTTTGGAGGTAGTTATGAAATTCCCCGAAATGCCCTATGAAAGACCCGATATGGACGAGGTGAAACAGCACCTCGAGTCCCTCACCGCCGCCCTGCGTGCGGCAAAGACCTATGACGAAGCCAAACAGGTATTCCTCGAAGAGGAAAAGCTGTCCTCCCATATCCAGACGCTCTTTGCGCTCGCCTACATCCGTCACTCGATTGACACGCGCGACGCTTTCTATGACGGCGAGATGAAGTTCTGGAACGCCGCGATGCCCGCCCTTGGCGAGACCTCACAGGCGTGGACGAAAGCCATGCTCGACAGCGCTTTCCGCCCCGACTTCGCCCGTGAATACGGCGACGTTATGTTTAAGAACGCCGAGATCGAGTTCCGCTCTTTCTCCCCCGCGATCGTACCCGAACTCCAGGAGGAGAACGACCTGACGCAGGAGTACGAGAAACTGCTCGCCTCGGCGCAGATCCCTTTTGAAGGCAAGACCTACACGATCGCCCAGCTCTTCCCGCTCAAGAACGACCCGGACGATGCCCGCCGCCTTGCCGCATGGCAGGCAGAGGGGACGTGGTACCGCGAGCACCGCGAGGCGCTCGACGGTATCTATGACCGCCTCGTCCACCTGCGCGACGCCATGGGGCGCAAACTCGGATATGAGAACTATATCCCGCTCGGCTACGACCGCATGGGGCGCAACTGCTATACCAAGGAGGATGTGGAGAAGTTCCGCGCCGCGGTACGGAAATACGTCGTTCCGCTTGCAGACGGCATTTACCGGGAGCAGGCGAAGCGCCTCGGCAAGACCTACCCCATGAACTTCGCGGACAACGCCCTCGCCTTCCGCTCCGGCAACCCGAACCCCGTCCTCGACGCCGACGGCATTCTTGCCCACGCGCGCGAGTTCTACGATGCGCTCTCGCCCGAGACGGGCGCCTTTTTCCGCATGATGCTGGAGAATCAGCTGCTCGACGTCCTCTCGACCGAGGGAAAAGCGGGTGGCGGCTACTGCGAGGAGATCCGCGAATACGGCGTTCCCTTTATTTTCGCCAACTTCAACGGCACGCGTGACGACGTTGAGACGGTCACGCATGAGGCAGGTCACGCCTTCGCCGCTTACCTCAACCGTGACCGCGTCCCCGCCTCTACCGCCCTCCCGACGCTCGAGGGGTGCGAGGTGCACTCCATGTCCATGGAATTTCTCGCGTGGAACTGGGCGGAGGGATTCTTCGGCGCCGATACGCGTAAATTCTATTACAGTCACCTCTCCGGCGCTCTGACCTTCATTCCTTACGGCACGATGGTCGACCACTTCCAGCACATCGTCTACGAACAGCCGAACCTCACGCCCGCGGAGCGGCACGCCGTCTGGAAGCAACTGCTCGGCGAGTATATGCCGTGGGTGAAACTCGGCGATATCCCGTTCTACGGGGACGGCGAGGGCTGGCAGAGACAGCATCATATCTATTCGAGCCCGTTCTACTACATCGACTACTGCCTGGCGCAGACCGTCGCCCTCGAAATCTGGGCGAAGATGCAGAAGAGCCTGCCCGAGGCATGGGACGCCTACATGGCGTACACGAGACAGGGCGGCAGCCGCGTCTTTACCGACCTGCTCCGCGAGGCGGGGCTGGACAGCCCGTTCGACGAGAAGTGTCTCTCCGGCGTCGCGAGGGTCGCGGACAACTGGCTGAAGCACTTTGACCTCACCGGCATCGTCTGATTCCGCCCCCCCGTGCCCCCGGCACCCTGACCGCCCCCGCTCTGCGCGTAATCGCCCGCTCTGCGCGTGACCGCCCGCTCTGCGCGTGACCGCCCGCTCTGCGCGTGACCGCCCGACGGGGAGACCCCGACGTCCGCTCCCGGTCATGCGGGAACAATTCCGAAAACCAAAAGCACAGGGAGATGCCCGAAAAAACGGGCATCTCCCTGTCTGATTTCCGCGCCCGCCGCCTATGGCGGAGCGATACCTCCCCAAAAAGCGGCACTTTCCCGAACAAAGCGGCACGCATTCAATCAAGCACGCTTGCTCCGTGTACGGCGCGCACCCCGAAACGCAAAAAGGCTGTTCCGCTCACGGAACAGCCTTTTTGTCGGGGCGTTGATTCGTTTTGCGTGCAGGCGGCGTTTTACCGTCGCTGTCGCTGTCACTGTTACCGTCGCTGTCGCGCTCCGTTCCCGCGTCCCGTGCGACCGGGACGCCCGTCATTTTCGCGGCGGCTCCCCGTCCCATGAGAAGTCGGCAGCGAGCAGACGCGTACCGTTCGGCGAGACGGTCAGACACCCGCCGGATGCATACCCCACGCGGGGCGCGGCATCCTTCGCGGGGTAGACGCGCACCGCCCCGGGGGCGAGCGCGGTCACGAACGGGATATGCCCCGGCAGAATGGCGAGTTCGCCCTCGATCCCGCGGAGCGAAAGCATATAGGCGTCTCCGTCGTACATTTTCCCGTCCGGCGCGGCAATCTCCAGATGAAATACGCTCATGGCACCACCTCAGGCGCGTGCGCGCTCGATCACGTCGTCGATCGTACCGGCGAAGAGGAACGCCGACTCGGGCAGGTCATCATGCTTGCCTTCAATGATCTCGCGGAAGCCGCGGATCGTCTCGGAGAGCGGCACGTATTTGCCCTCGTACCCCGAGAATTTCTCGGCGACCGAGAACGGCTGAGAGAGGAAACGCTGTATTTTTCTTGCGCGGGCGACGGTGCGCTTGTCCTCATCGGACAGTTCGTCCATGCCCATGATGGCGATGACGTCCTGCAACTCACGATAGCGTTGCAGAATCCTCTGCACGTCGCGCGCGACGCGGTAATGCTCCTCGCCGACGATGTCGGGCGAGAGAATCCGCGAGGTCGATTCCAGCGGGTCGACGGCGGGATATATGCCCTGCGACGCGATGTCACGCGAGAGGACGGTCGTCGCGTCCAGGTGCGCGAAAGTGGTTGCCGGCGCCGGGTCGGTCAGGTCGTCCGCCGGGACATAGACCGCCTGCACCGAGGTGATGGAGCCGCGGCTCGTCGAGGTGATACGCTCCTGGAGCGCGCCCATCTCGGTCGCGAGCGTCGGCTGATATCCGACGGCGGAGGGCATACGCCCGAGCAGAGCGGAAACTTCGCTCCCAGCCTGTGTGAAACGGAAAATGTTGTCGATGAAGAGCAGGACGTCCTGCCCCTCCTCGTCGCGGAAATACTCCGCCATGGTAAGCCCCGTCAGCCCGACGCGCATTCTTGCCCCCGGCGGCTCGTTCATCTGTCCGTAGACGAGCGCGGTCTTGTCGAGCACCCCGCTGTCCTTCATTTCGTTATAAAGGTCGTTGCCCTCGCGGGTACGCTCGCCGACCCCGGTAAAGACCGAGAGCCCGCCGTGCTGTTTCGCGATGTTGTTGATGAGCTCCATGATGAGGACGGTCTTCCCGACCCCGGCACCGCCGAAGAGCCCGATCTTCCCGCCCTTGGCATAAGGGCAGATCAGGTCGACGACCTTGATGCCCGTCTCGAGGATCTCCGTCTCGGAGCGCTGTTCCTCAAAGGGGGGCGGCGCGCGGTGGATCACGCGGTGGGGCGCATCCTCGGGCGCAGGCATTTCATCCACCGGCTCCCCGAGGACGTTGAAGATACGTCCGAGCGTCTTGTCCCCGACCGGCACGGAAATCGGACTGCCGGTATCCGTCACCGGGGTGCCGCGCGTCAGCCCGTCCGTCGACGACATGGCAATACAGCGCACAGTGTGGTCGCCGATATGCTGTGCCACCTCCGCGACGAGGGGACGGTCTCCGACCGTCAGTCTGACGGCGTTCAGGAGCGCCGGGAGTTCCCCCTCCGGGAAGCGCACGTCGATCACAGGTCCGATGACCTGCGTGACTTTGCCGATATGCTTCTCTGACATCTTGTTGTCCTTTCGTTGCATCATTCGCTCCCCGCCCCGGCGACGATCTCGGTGATCTCCTGTGTGATGGCACCCTGTCGCGCGCGGTTATAAGCGAGGGAAAGTTTTTCGAGCATTTCCGAGGCGTTCTCGGTCGCGCTGTCCATGGCGTTGCGCCGCGCCGCCGTTTCGGCGGCGTGGGAAAGCGCGACGGCGCCCCATAAAACCCCCGTCAGATACTGCGGAATAATGGCGTCCAGTACCGCCGCGGGGCTCGGTTCGAAGACCGTCTCCGCCACGCTCCGGTGCGCCGCCTCCCCGGTCGGGGTGAGCGGCAGGAGCCGCGTTTCGCGAACCTCCTGCGTCAGCGCGGATACATAATCCGTATAGTAGAGGACGATTTCATCGGTGTCCCCCGCGAGGAACAGGTCTTTCAGAATCGCGGCAAGCGTGACGGTGTCCTCTTTCCCCATCTTTTCGACCGACTCATAGAGCGCGACTTCCGAAAACCCCTCGGCGCGCACAAAGTCGCACGCACGGCGCCCGACGGCAACGGCGGAGGTGACCTTCGGATCATATGCCGCGGCACGCACGGCGCGGAACACGTTGGCGTTATACCCGCCCGCGAGCCCGCGGTCGCCCGCGATGATGACGACGCACCGATGCGCGACCGGTCGCGGGGTCAGGAAGGGCGATGCCACGTTCCCTGCCGCGAGGTCGGAGAACGCCTCCTGCACCGCGTCGAAAAAGAAGCGGCTCTGCTCCATACGGTCAAGCGCCGAGCGGAGTTTGGAGGACGCGACGAGCTGCATCGCGCGGGTGATGTGCCGGGTCGATTCCACACTCTTGATGCGGGTGCGGATCGCCTTGATGTTCCCGGTCATACCGTTTCCATCTCCCCGCTGAGGAAGGCGACGTTATACGCTTCGATCGCCGCACGGAGTCCCTCGGCATCCTCGTCGGAGAGCGCCCCCGTCGTGCGGATGCGGTACAGGACGTCGGTCGCGTGCACGTCGAGATAGAGGTACAGCCCCTTTTCGTAGGAACGGAGCATATCGAGCGGAATATCGCCGAGCAACTCATGCACGGCGGCGAAGAGGATCGCCACCTGATATTCCACCGGCACGGGCGAGGATTTATCCTGTTTCAGCACTTCGACGATGCGCGCGCCCTGTGCGAGACGCCGCTTGGTGTCCGCGTCGAGGTCGGAGCCGAACTGGGCGAACGCCTCGAGTTCGCGGTACTGGGAATACAGGAGCTTGAGCGACCCGGCGACCTTTTTCATCGCCTTGATCTGCGCACTGCCGCCGACACGGGAGACGGAGATACCGGGGTTGACCGCCGGCATGACGCCCGAGTGGAAGAGTTCGGTCTCGAGGAAGATCTGCCCGTCCGTGATGGAAATGACGTTGGTCGGGATATACGCCGAGACGTCGCCCGCCTGCGTCTCGATGATCGGCAGGGCGGTCAGGCTCCCGCCGCCCCATTTCTCACCGACGCGCGCCGCGCGCTCGAGGAGACGGGAATGCAGGTAGAAGACGTCGCCGGGGTATGCCTCACGTCCCGGCGGACGGCGAATGAGCAAGGAGAGTGCGCGGTACGCGACCGCGTGCTTGGACAGATCGTCATAGACGATCAGCACGTCGCGCCCCTTCGCCATCAGATGCTCCGCCATGGCACACCCCGCATAGGGCGCGATGTACTGGAGCGCGGCGGGGTCGGAGGCGGAGGCGGAGACGACGGTCGTGTACGCCATGGCGCCCCCCGCCGTCAGCGTCTCGACGAGCCCCGCGACGGTCGATTCCTTCTGTCCGATCGCGACATAGACGCAGAGCACGCCGGTGTCGCGCTGATTGAGGATGGTATCGACGGCGACGGTCGTCTTACCGGTGCCGCGGTCGCCGATGATGAGCTCACGCTGACCGCGCCCGATCGGCACCATGGAGTCGATTGCCTTGATGCCTGTCTGGAGCGGTACGCTGACGCTCTTGCGCTTGATGATGCCCGGCGCGTCGCTCTCGATGGGGCGCGTCGTCTCATAGTCGATGGGACCCCGCCCGTCAATGGGCTGTCCCAGCGCGTCCACGACGCGCCCGAGCAGTTTCTCCCCGACGGGGACGCTGACGACCTTACCGGTGCGGCGCGCGACGGTGCCTTCCTTCAGGGTATCCCCCCCGGAGAGCAGGACGACGGAGACGGCGCTCTCCTCGAGGTTGAGCGCCATGCCGAGCGCACCGCCGTCAAAGGCGACAAGCTCGTTCGCCATACAGTTGTCGAGACCGAAAACGCGCGCGATGCCGTCGCCGACGAGGACGACGGTGCCCACCTCCGCCTGATCGGTCTCGGCGCGGTAGGAGCGAATCTGTTCTTTGATAATCTTACTGATTTCTTCCGGACGAAGATTCATGGGACGAATCCTTTCTCGTTTACAGTACCGTCTCCGAGAGCCGCCCGCCGATGTCGTCGAGCCGGTGCCGGAGGGTATCGTCGAGGAGTTCCCCCTCGATATAGACGCGGATGCCGCCGATGAGGCGGGGGTCTACCGTCTCCCGCAGGGTGACGGTCTTTCCGTATTTGTGTGAGAGCGCGTCGGCGAGCGCCGCTTTTTCCCCGTCGGTGAGCGGCATCGCCGTCTCCACCTTTGCCGTGACCTCTCCGCGTGCCGCCCGCCGCTCGGCGAGGAACGCCTCGAGCACCGCCGGAATCTGTCCGGCGCGCGAGCGGTCAAGGAGCAGACAAAGCGTATTTGCAAGGTACGGGTGTGCGCCCGCGACGGCGCGAGTCAGCGCGGCGCGGCGCTTCTCTTCCGGGATCCCCGGATTTTCGAGCAGGCGGATATATTCCGGCGCCGCCGTGAAGGCGGCGAGCACCGCCTTGGCATCGCGCTCGATGACGTCTCCGTCACCCTCCGCCGCGAGGTCGAAGAGCGCCCTGCCGTATTCTTCTGCCGCGTTATGCATGGCTGTCACCGCTGTCCATGCCGGCGATGAACGCGTCAATCATCGCGTGATGATCCGCGGGCGTCACTTCCCGCCCGACCACCTGCTCGGCAATCGTCATGGAAATATCGGAAATTTCGCCTTTGAGTTCGTTGACCGCTTTTTTCTTCTCCTGCGCGATGTCGCTCTCCGCCTGCTTCTTGACGGCGGCGGCGCGCTCACGCGCCGTGGCGACGATCGCCTCCGACTCCCGCGTAGCGGTCGCCGTCGCGCGGCGGATGACCTCCGCAGCGTCTGCGTCTGCCGCCGCCATACGTTCGGCATAGGCGGCTTTGTCCGCCTCCGCCGCCGCCCGTGCCGCTTCCGCGTCCGAGACGATGGCATCCACTTTGGCGCGCCGCTCCGCCATGATGCGGGTCACGGGCTTAAAGAGGAACTTTTTTAAGAGCAGGAACAGAATCAGGAGATTGACAAGCGAAATGACGATCGCCCAGATGTTGATATAAATGACGTCCAACGACTCTTTCGCGAGCATGAAAGTCATCATGTGCTTCCCCTGTCTCCCGGCTTACACGCCGGGGTTGGCGTCGACGAACTTCTGCCACACCTTGAGGAGCGTGTTCGGCGCGACAAAGATGAGCAGGATGGCGATGACGAGTGCGTAAAGACCGGTCGTCTCCGCGACGGCGCAGCCCATGAGCATCGTCGAGGTCACCGACCCCTTCTGCTCGGGCTGGCGGGCAATCGCTTCACAGGCTTTACCGACGGCGTATCCTTCACCGATACCGGGACCGATACCCGCGATCATGGCGACGCCGGCGCCCAGCGCACAGCACCCGAGAATAATGGCAATAGCGATCATAGTTGTTTCCTCCGGAAATTGTATTTGAATTTGATTTTATCGATCTTCTGTTTTCGGGGTTCCCGATACCGCGCGCCCTTGCGGCGTCACCGGGTGAGGCGGGGCATCACTTTTCTTCGTCCGGGGTATCCGGCGAGGTAAGCACCCCGATGGTCGCCGCCCCCGCGCCTTTTGCGACCCGTTTCTCCGTCTTTTTCGCCAGACGTTTCGTGCGCCGCGCCTCGCGCTTCGCCGCCCGCGCAGCGGCTTCCTCCTCGGGATACCCGCCCGAGATGTTCAGCATCGTCAGCATCGCGAAGATGAACGCCTGCAGGCACCCGCTGAACACGTCGAAATAGATCGACAGCACCGCCGGGAGCCCGACGCGCAGGAAGGGGATCGTCGCGATATAGGTCGTGTACCATCCGGCACCCGAGAACAGCCCCAGAATCTTTGAGGACAGCCCCGCGAGCGCCGTCGCGATCAGCGCCGTGATGACGCCGCCCGACAGAATGTTCCCGTAATGACGGAAGGTCATGGAGACCGGCGTCGCCACCTCGGAGAACACGTTGAACGGGTAGAAAATCGGGATCGGATCGCCGAAGCTCTTGAGATAATGCCCGACGCCGCCCCTCAGTTTGTAATGCGTCATCAGGATAAAGACGAGGATCGCCCACCCGGCGACGATATTGATGTCCGACGTCGGCGGGAAAAGCCCGAGGAGCGAGGACAGGCTCGAGAGGGCGGAGAGCGCGAGGATCGCCGCGACGAAGGGCGCGAAACCGACGAAGCGCATCCCCATGTTCCCGGTCACGAAGTCGGTGACCTTCTCGACGATCATCTCGGCGATGAGCTGCCGCTTGGTGCGGCACTCGACGGAGAGCCCGTGCGTCAGGTAGAGGCACAGGGCAAAGACGGCGATGATGACCGCGAGGGACACCATGGTCGCCTCGGTGATGTAGAGCGGTTGCGGCTTGATGCCCAGTTGCAGGTACACGAGCGGTCCCGTGACGGAGACACCCTCCGACGGGGGCGTGAACAGCACTTTGAGCACGATACAGCCGATAAACGGCAGGATCATCATGGCGATGAGCAGCGCGTCTATCAGGCGGAATCGGATGGTTTTCGTCATGGTTCCTCCCTGCCGTCTGTCGTCGGCGGCTGCGTCGACCCGTCGGTTCCGGCGGTCGGGCTTGTCTCACCGTTCACCCCGGCGTCACCCGCCCGGTGCGTGTCCGCCGGCGCCGATACCGCCTCGTGCGTCGCCGCATCGGAGAGGGTCGGGGCGTCCGCGGCTTCGGTCGGCGCCGCTGCGTCCGCGGCAACCGCGCCGGGCTCGTCCGTACCGATCTTGCCGGACATACGGAGGGCGAAGATCGTCAGCTGCGGGTACAGCACCGAGATGCAGGCGGCGATGCCGGATTCATACCGGAATTCGCTGTGCGGTCCGAACCCGTATCCGAGCAGGAAGCAGGAGACGAGCGCGAGGACGAACACAATGGAGCGCACGGTGTGGCTCAGGCGGATCTGACGCCTTGCGTATTCCTCGTCTCCCATGTCGACCGCATGGTAAATCCCGCGTGCCATGAGATAGAAATTCACACACATAATGCCCGCCATGAAGATGTTGCCGACGGTGAATTTCCATGTGTAGGAAAGAGACGGCAGAGCAAGGCAAAGGATGACATAGATCACCTCGGTGATCGCGGTCAGGATCGCCACCCCGACGGACATCTGAACAGTCGAGCGTTGCAGGGGGGTCATGGTTTTCATGTGTTGTCTCCTCCTTGATGATAACGGTCGGAACGGGCGCCGTCCGGGCACCCGCCGCCGGTAATCTTGGTATTTTTCTTGACCTGTGACGTGTCGGCAGAGGGAACCTCTCCGATCCCGGGCAAAGCAGTGGGCGTTGTCTCTCCCGCCCCGGTCGGCGGTTCGCCGCTCCCCCGCGGCTTGTCCTCTGCGCGCTGTCGCGCGAGGAACTCCCGTGCGGTACGGTAAAAGGTACAGCCCGCCGTGATGACCCCGACGACGATACAGAGGACGGTCAGCCACACGCCGAGACCGAAGCGGTCAGAGAGCCATACCCCGAGCGCCGTGAACAGAAGAATGGGTACGATCAGGCTGATGCCCAGTTGCCCCACGGCGAGGATCCCGGACAGCGCACGGAAACGTGACGACGGCTGTGCCATGGCGTGGCTCCTTTCTCCGTGCTGTGCGGAAGATGATCAAAAGCAGTTATAAATATTATAACTTTTTTCATTTGGAAAATCAAGGACAAACCGTTAACATTTGTCGCCGTCTCCTCCGTCTCGCTCCTCGTCAGCCTGCATGCTTTTTGCGCTTCCGAAAGCCTTTGCCGCCGCTCTCTTCCGGCATCGTCGCCTTTGCCGCATTTTCCTGCGGCGTCGCGGAAGTCGCGGCTACGGCTTCCCCCGTTTCGGCATCTTCTGCCACCGGATCGGCAAGCGGCACGCGCAGGGTACGCCCGCCGCGCGCAGCCAGCACTGCGTCGTCCCCGGACAGGGTCAGCGTCGCCCGCCGGAACCGGCGCGCTCCGCGCGGGAGCCTACCGACCGCCCCCCGCAGGAATAAGAGCGGGGGTGTGAGCCGCCCGTCCGGGAGCGTGAACACCTCGCACACCTCCCGACGCTGTGTTCCGCCGGGGAAGTTCAGCGTGGCGACGCGCGTCACGAGCAGATAAGCCCCGCGCACCGCACTTTGGAAGCGCACGGAGAAACGAAAGCGGCGGAACCCGAAGCGCCGCGTCTCCTCCGGCAGGGAGAGGAGCGCCGCCCGCGCGGCAGGCAGGAGCCGTTCGCGGCAAGCCTCCCGGTAAGCGTCCTCGAGCGCCCCGTAGTAATTGACTACGGCATCGGGAAAAGCGTCACCGGACGGCAATTCCACGCTGATATCGAGTACGGGTACTTCCCCCTCGCGGAAGATCTCCCGTTGTCCCCGCGTCGGTGCCTCCCGGTGTTCGTCCCACGGCGCGCCTTTGCCGCCTCGCCGACGCCCTGCCGCTTTCGCAATCGCTCTTTTCCCCATGGCGATGCCCCCTTTTTGTCTTTGTCTATGATATGCACAAAAGAGGCGAAAAAAACACGTCCCGACGCAAAAGCCCGAAAAAACGAAAGCGACAAAAAAGCAGAGAGGAGCCGAAAGACCCGGTTCCTCTCTGTCAGTATTGCCATTTCCCGATGCCGTCAGGCACCGGCTCGGTTCCTTATCGGACGGTATAGGTGCCGTCCAGGCAAGTGACGCTCGTGACCTTCAGTCCGCTTGCCCAAAGACTGCCGCTGTTCTCCACCAGCGCCTCGAACGCCTCGACCGTCCCCGCAAAGGAAAGCGACGTCAGATTCGGGGCGGTGACGAAAGCATAGTCTGCGATCGCGGTCACGTCCGCGCCGATCGTGTATTCCGTCACGTCCGTCTGCAGACGATTCCTCACGAGATACAGCACCGTCTCGTCTTTGGACAGCACTTCTCCGTCGCCTGCCAAAACAAACTTCTGCACACCGCTCGGCACCGAGAACGTCAGCACGCCGCTCTGAAGAAGGACGAGCAGTCCCAACTCCTGCGCCGTATTTTCCCGCGTCTCGGCATTGTGAGAATAACCGTAGCCGCGTTCGCGGACGCCGAAATATTCCAACGCCCCCCCGAGCGAAATGACGGAAAGATGCGCCGCTTTCACCGTCCCGTCGGCGCCGACGTACCCGAAAGCACCCGAGGCGACGGTCTGCACATGACCCGGCATATCGAACCGCCCGCTCGCATCCATACCGAACGGATACTGCACCAGCACCTTTCCGTCGCCGCTGTACAAGACGCCGCCAATACTCTTGAAAGATGTGCCGCCGTTGACCTTAATCTCGGTGAGCGTCGGCAGGGCGAGCGCTCCGTACCAGACGGTGCGCAGAGTCGACGGCAGCGTAACCGAGGTAATGCTCTGCGCCATCTCCGCGATGGCGCCGGAGCCGAAGAGCCCCTTTTCGTTCTGCGCGCCGATGGCGACCACCCGATACTTCATGCCGTCAAGGCTGATGCCGGCAGGGATCGTCACCTCGCCCGCCGCGTCCGATGCGAGTGCCGTGAGCTGTACTTCTTCCGCACCGACGCGGGCGTAAATTGCCCCCTCGACATTGACGGTGCCGCGCAGGAGCAGCACGCCCTCGACTTGGTCACTCTCCCCGACGGGCGTTTCGGCGCGTGCGGGGAGCGGATACTGGTACGCAATCCCGAGGGTCGCATCCCCCGGCGTGTGGGTGCCGGCAAAGGTGCTGTCCCCGTAGGTATAGCCGCCGTCCGCACTGCCGCCGGTGTTCTCCCCGTCGGTTTTCAGAAAATAGTTGTAGAGACGCCCGGAGGTCTTCTCGGGGGCGTCGTCCCATGTCAGGTCGCACCAGTACCAGCCGGCGTCACCGATGCGTACGAGATTCCACGCGTGCCCGCCGCCGTTTGCCGTGCCGGTGACGAAGCGGTTCTCCACGCCGCGGGCATTCAGGCATGCCTCAAACAGTTTCGCGTACCCCTCGCAGACGACCCGCCCGTCGAAAAAGCACCCGGCGACGGAATGGGCGTCGAGCGTGTCCTCCGCGTCGGTCGTACCCGCAACATAGGCGTAATCGGCTTTTCCAATGATGCGGTCGTGCAGGTAGAGCGCAATATCGTAGTCGCCGGTGGTCGGCACCCCCTCCAGCAGTCCGGAGAGCCCGGCGAGTACCGTTTTGACCATTGCCGCGCGCGTTTCCCCGACCGCATATTTCGCGTCCGTCGCAAGAATGACGGCATTTTGGCTGCCGGTGCTGACGAGGCAGTTCGCCCCGATCCAGAAATACATCGGGTGATCGGCGCGATAGGCGCTCCATACCGCCCGCATCTCGTCGGCGCTCAGTCCCTCGGCTTCGTAGGTGCCGAGCGGATAATAAGTCTGCCCGCCGTTTTCGACCGGTGCAATGTCCCCCGTCGAGGTGAGGTACCCGGTCTGCCCCGCGTCGATTGCCCGGTAGAGTGCCTGAAGCGCAGTTCCCTTTTCCGCAACGCTGCCGAGGGCGTCATATCCCGCCGACGACGCGTAAATCGAGTATTCCAGCGCACCGCAACCGGTGCAGACACCCGCGACGAACGTATGTCCCGTCGGCGGAATCTCCGTGTAATCGGTGAAGTCACAACGGCTGCAGGTGCGGTACGCCCCCCACCCCGCTTCGGTGCAGGTCGCCGCCTGTGCCGGGTGTTCGACGTAGTCATGCCCGAGCGCGGGGATTGTGTTCTCCTCCGTCAGCCCCTCGGTGCAGCGGGAACAGCCCTCGTAAGCGTTCTTGACGCCGGGGACGGTACACGTCGCGGCGCGCGGCTCCACAGTTACATCATCATGTCCGAGCGCGGGGACTTCCTCCCGCACGATCTTCCCGCACTTGGTACAGGAGGAAATGACCTCTCCGGGCTCCGTACAGGTGGCGGTGGATTCCGTCGTGACGAATTCGTGGTCGCAGGTGGTTTCCTGCGGCCCGAACGGACGGAGTTGCACACTGCACGCCGTGACGGAACACAGCATGACCAGCAGCATCACAAAGGACAGAATACGTGTCAGACGTTGTTTCATAGCAGTCTCCTCTTCACCGTCCTCACGCGGAGCGGCGATCAATCGAAAGAAAATTTCATCGTCATTCGGATACATCCGGTACACTTTTATTAAAGATATTTTAGCATATTTATTAAAGATATTTTAGCATATTCTCCCGCGCGCGTCAAGGTCATGCCGATGCCGTCCGTATCGGTGGCACCCCGCCCGAAAAGTCTTCACGTCTCCCGCGCGCCCCGCCCTACCAACCACACACCACCGCCGCACGTCTCACCCCACCGAGCGCACACCACTGCCGCCATCGCCACACACTGCACGCCGTCGACCGCACGCCCACGCCGCCATCGCCGCACATCGTCAACCACACGTCTCGCCCTCCGACCGCACACCCACGCCGCCTGCGTCCGTCGCTTTTTTGCGCCCGGCGCTCCTCTTTTTTCCTTTGTCGGATAAAACCCGCCGCTTGTGGCATACTATGGGATAATCAAAGGAAAGGAGGTATCCCATGCGCCGACGCCTGTTTTTACGTCTTGTCGCCGCCTGCCTCCTGCCCGCTTTGCTCGCCCTGCCCTGCGTGCTCTTCGCTGCCTGTGCGACCCCGCCGACGACCCTTCCCGCGGCGCCGACCGACGATGAGAACCTCGCCGACTATCTGCGAGCCGCATTCGCGGAGGAGCAACCGTGCATTCCTCTTGCGGATTTCGGCGGACTGACAGAAGCAACCCTCGAGCGCGTCTATGCCCACCTGCTCGCGACCGACCCGTCGCTCTTTTTCGTGACCCCCACCTACACGCTCTCCTGCCGGGCAGAGGGGGACGAAACCGTTCCCGTCTCCCTCACGCCGACCTACCGCTATCGGGGTGCGGCACTCGCCGCGGCACGGGCGGACTTCGCCGAACGCGTCAGCGCCTATCTCGCCGACCTGCCGAGAGGGGCGGCGCCCCTTGCCCGCGTTGCCGATCTCCACGACCGCATGATTCTCGACTTTGACTATGACGAGAGCGAAGAGGTCGTCGACCCCTATACCCTTCTTGTCGGCGGGCGCGGCGTGTGTCAGGCGTATTCCCTGCTGTTCACCGTCCTCTGCCGCGCGGCGGGGGTCGCGGCGGAGCCCGTCACCTGTTTTGAACGCTCACACGCGTGGAATCAGATCGAAATCGACGGTGACTGGTATCATGTCGACCTGACATGGGACGAGACGGCGCTCCCCTACCCCGGCAGGGTGCCGCACACCTATTTTCTCCTCACCGACCGGGAACTCGCGGCGCGCCGCAGTCTCGACGACACGGCATGGGAGGGCGCCGTATGGGACGCGCCGCACGCCTGCGACGGACGCAGCCTCTCGGGGCTCGGGCTTTGGACGTCGGCGGGGCGGATGGCGACCCTCGACGGAGAAACGCTCTATTATGCCGCCGTCGGCGCCGTCTGGGCGCTCGATTGCCGCACCGTGACCCGCCGCAGGGTCCTCCGCGACGAGAACGCCCCCGCCGGTGTTTCCCTCTCCGTCCTCTGCCCCGACGGCGGTCGGATCCTCTGCAACCTCGCCCGGGCTCTGCTCACCATCACACCCGACGCCGCAGGTGGAGAAAGCCTCGCGGCTATCCGCTCCTTGCGACGGTCGCCTACCCGAACTGAGGGCAGCGGAGCACCGTCTCCGGGCATCGTGAAAAACCCTCCGTTACAACCGACGCCGTTTCTCAAATTACCTGTTTCTCAAATTGCCTGTTTCTCAAATCAACCGTTTTCACATATCAAAAAGAGACGCCGCAGCGTCTCTTTTTCGTTTCATTTATTGCGGGGAGCCGCCCGGTTTTTCCGGCACGTCCCCGTCTTTTGCGCCGGTGTCCCGCGGCGCCCCGCTTCCCCCGTCGGCACCATGACCGGTACCGTCTCGCTCCCGCTCTTCGTCCGAGCACGCGGCATTGTCCCCCGCGGTGTCGCCACTCCCGGCGCTCGTCTCCCGCTCCTCGG
>SFZB01000079.1 GCA_004558975.1 bacterium | reverse complement strand
AATGAGCTTTACCCATTCTTTCAGGACGTTCGGCGGTAATTTCTCGTGGTTTACATTCATATACGCAAGGTCGAGCGTGTCGAGCATGGAGTTATAATAGCCTTGTGCCTTTTCGTATAACTCTTTGCGGTTTTGCTTGTCTCTCTCGTTGTGTATGTAAATCAGATTTGCGGTTTTAATGAGCCGATACGCCTCCCGCGCCGCATTGTATAGCGGGAGCGAGAAATAAAAGGTATAGCTTTTCGGCAATATTCTGACGCGGTTATATGTGAATACATAAATCTCGCGGGCGAGGTTGATGTATTCCGCCGGGCTCTCGCCGCGTCTTGATTTTGGTACGGACATTTTCTTTCCTCCTCGCCGACTATGCGCCCATTGAGGGCGCAAGTCTCAAATTCCGAATTATACGCAAAAGCCGGGCGCAAAGCCACGCGAGTAGTTCGCGTAGCCGCTGCCGACTGTGCCGTCGGTGTTCACAAACACGAAGGACGCCGAGCTGCCCGAATAAGGCGAACGGAGCCACCAATAAGCGGCCGTCCCGGTTGCGCTGTGCTGATACTTAATTTTGCTGTTTCCGGCGGAGTAATAGGCGTATTGTGCTTGTTTACTTGCCTCGTTGGAGTTGCCGTAGGAAATCGAGCCGAAAACCTCGTACTCGGAGAGGAGGAAAATATAATCGGTCGTTGCGGTAACTGCGCTCGCCGATGTACTGTTTCCCGTGTTGTTCGTGTACTTTGTAACGGACTTGAGTACGGCACGGAGAGCCGCCGGGAGGACGGCAATAAACGTCCCCGAGTAGCTCGATAGGCTTGTACCGCAAATCGCGGTACGCATATTCGAGCTCGCCCAACCGCCGGAGTTGGTGTTGCTCGTGTTCATTCTAAAGCCGCCGCCCGTACTGCCGTAATAGCTGTCAGTAAAACAAATGTCCGTACCGCCGGAGAGAGCCGTCTTGCCAAACTGGAAATGAATACGACCGGAGCCCTCAACGCTCGAGTTATGGTTAAACCCGATAATAAAGGCGTAGTACGTCCCGGAGAACGTCAGCGCACCCACCGTCCCGGAGAGCGCAACAGCCTTTCGGTCGCCGATACTCCAATAGTTCGCACCCTCGCCCGCGTCGGAAACAGTCTTGATAACGCTCCACTCGTTATCGTTGAGCGTAGAGCTCACGAAAGAGAGCGTCAGCGCATAGGAGGTCGTGCCGGAGGACACGGTAACGGAGCCGCTCACGGTCTGCCCGTCCTTTGTGGCCTCTACGGTGTAGGAGCCCGTCTCCGTAACGGTAAATACCGCCGTACCCGTGCTCGTCTTTGTCTGTACGGTCGCGCCGTCCTTTTTCAGCGCGACGGACGCACCGGAGTCCACGGTAACGGTAATCGTCGCAGAGAAGAACGTCAGAGAGACGGCGTAGCTATCCACGACGGATACGCTCGCCGTGTTCGACGTTTGCCCGTTATAGGTTGCCTTTACGCTCCATGTACCCGCCTCGGGCAAAGCAAGGACGCACGAGCCGCCGGAGGCCGTTCCCGACACGGTGAGGGAGCCTTTTGTCGCCGTCACGACCGCGCCCGTTGTAACGGACACCACGAGGGAGAGCTCTACGCCCGGTTTGTTTACCGCGTTTGTTTTTCCAATCATTTTTACACCGCCTTTACGCAAGTAATAGATTGTAGAGTGATAGCCGCCGTCGGCTTTGTGGCGGCGTAGATTTTGACCGTCCCGCTCCCGGATAGTGCCACGGGCGCGAAATTGCCTCCCGTTGCCTCCGTAATTCCGAAAACGACCTCGGGGACATGGTTTGCAGTTACGCCCGTACACGCCACCGTAGCGGCGTACGGATAGGCCGCGTATGTGCTGTCGCTCGCCCATGCAGAGGCCGCGACCGCCACGGCGGAGAAAATCAATACCTCCGCGTATCCTGCGTGAGAGTGCGTAGCGGCGGCAAAGTCTCCGGCTTTCTTCCCGCTATCGGTGAGGTTGCCGTTTGCGTCAAGCCCGGCAAGGTTGCCGGAGGTCGCCCCGGATACTTTGTCCGCCTTGCCGCTGTGCGTGTGGTCGTTTGCGGCGAAGTCTCCTGCCTTTTTCCCGCTGTCCGTGAGGTTGCCGCTTGCGTCGAGCGCGGCGAGGTTGCCAGAGGTCGCCCCGGATACCTTGTCCGCTTTGCCGCTGTGCGTGTGGTCGTTCGCGGCAAAGTCTCCGGCTTTTTTTCCGCTGTCGGTGAGGTTGCCGCTTGCGTCGAGCGCGGCGAGGTTGCCGGAGGTCGCAGAGGACGGCTTTTCCGCCTTTCCCTCGTTCAGCCGTTTAATATTTTCCTGTAATGCGGTTTGGTCTGCCGCCGTGAAATATCGACCGATAACGTCTCCCGCCGACCATGCTCGGGCGGTCGTGCCGTTCTGCGCCCGTACAACGGTCAGAGCGTTACCGTTCTTTGCCGTCATTAGCACCGTTTCCGCCGAGCCGCCGTCCGCTCCAATCGTGAGCAAGTTCGGCGCGTCCGGCAATACAGAGCCGTCGACGACGTTTACGGTCGTCCCCGCCGCCGTCAGAGCCCCGGAGAGGGAAGTCTCCGGCGAGTTCGCTTGCGCCGGGTACATTGTCAAGAGTTCGGACATTTCTATACCTCCTCGTTAATAATCCCCGCCGCCGCGAGAATTGCAAAATGTTTGAGAGAATACCGCGCCCACGATACGGCTCATAGTGTCCGGGAGGATTTCGACCGTATGCCATGTGTTACGGAGGATTTTCCCGCTATCGTCTTTCGAGAGATATTCCACAATGTTAATATCGCTGTATTGCTCCGGGGTCGGTATCTGCGTCCCGTCGACCTTGATAGTCGCCGAGGACGCTCTCTTTCCCTCGTAGATACCAAACTCGAGGGCGTGAGTGTGGTCTTGTACTGTGTGCGTGTGATTGCTTACCGTGTGCGTATGTGCCGGGACGGAGTGCGTATGTGAGCTTACTCTATGCGTGTGCGCGGAAATCTCGTGCGTGTGCTCCGGGTGAATATGCGCCCCGGACGGCACCCAATCATAATACCCGGTTACTTTTAGCTCGCTGTCGCATACCGCGAGCTTTGCGCCTTTCGGGATAGCGTGATTATGCACGGCCTGTCCGTCTGTCTCGCTCGGGAGGATATTCGAGCTCTTTAACGACGTGCCGCTCGACGTTTGACCGCCGCCTGCGCTGGTGGTTGAGCCACCGCCGGAGGAGGTCGTCGAGCCTCCGCCGGAGCTCGTCGTCTGTCCGCCGCCGCCCGATGTGGTTTGACCGCCACCGCCGCCGACGGCTTTCTCGAACGCCCGAAACGCCTCAAACTGAATATTGAGGAGCATTTTGTTAATTCGCACCACGTCAGCGGAGATATAGAGCTTTAGCGTTGCCGGGTGGTCTGCGTCCGCATTATCGGAGAAATTATAAATCTGCTGATTTGTCGCGCCCTGTGCGTACGTCTCTCCGATAAGGGCTCGGCTTTGCAAGTCTGAAATGCTCCCGGCTATGTCCTGCGTTTTGTTGGCAATGGTAACGGTCACGCTCCCCGGGTCGCCCTCCGTGTCCTGTTTCTCTACGCGCACAATACGGGTACGGAGGTTTACTCCGTCTGCCGTGTCAACGACGCGGACAACCTCTCCCGGCCTAAACCGCGAGAAATGGTCGCCCGTCAGACGGTGGAGGTCGATAGCCCCTATCTCGTACGAGACGTACGGGTCTTTGAGCTCCGCGAGGACTTGCTCGGCGTATGCCTTGAGGTTTTCCTCCCGCTCGTACCGCGTGTCTACGAGTACGGTAGAGCGGAGGCCGTACGCCTCGATAGAGATAGCGTCCTCAACGTACGGCAAGCCATTGTTTACCGCCTTTATGGTTAGCTGATTGACACCCTCGCCATATCCGAGCGCGTAGACGCGATTTGCAATAGCGGTCGCGTCTATGGTCTTTTTTATACTCGTCATGTTCTTTGCGTACCGTATCTCACTCTTTAACTCCTCCGTCGGAGCCGTGAGCGAGATAGTCCACGGATAGACGGTCGTATCCCACGACCAAACGTATTCACCCTCGAAGCACTCCGGCACGGCAAACAGAGCCGCGAGGA
>SFZB01000078.1 GCA_004558975.1 bacterium | reverse complement strand
GGGACAGCTGCTGCTGTGCGGCGTGGGGCATCTGAACGCGGTGGTCGCGCTCTCCAGCGATCAGCAGCAGATTGGCGGCCTGCCGCTGGCGATCCGCCTGATGCCGCCGGAATACCTGCTCTATCAGGATTCGCAGACGAAGGGCACGGCATACAACCGCCTGATGCAGACCGTCGCGCAGAATCAAAAGACCCAGCTGCTCGTCCCGCGGCAGGGGCTGACGTTCTCGCTGGGGCGCTCGACGGTGACGGTGATCGGCCCGGCGCGCACGGCGCACACCGACGGGCGGGACGACGGCCTGTCCGTGCGCGTGGACTTCGGGCAGACCTCCGTGCTCATCGCCGGCGGGATCACCGAGGCGGGGGTCGTACTCCCAGCCGCAGACTTCACAAACGTACTTTGTCATCATCATTCTCCTTTTGAAAGTGTTACAAAACAAAAATGAATGACCGCGTGCAAGGGCAAAAAAGAAGCGCTCTCATGCGGTGCAAACCTATCATACAAAGGCGAGCGCCCGCTGTCAAGAGGGGATTGTGAATTTTATAAAATGTTCTGCCCTCGCCGTAAGATTTGCATAGAGCCGCGGGTGAAAATAAGCCAATACCGCCAAACAGAAAACGGTTCGTTTTTTGCCGCACAAGAGAGCGGGCGACCATCGGTCGCCGCGTCCCCCGACGGGATTCATCATTTGCAAAGAAAAGGCAACCGACGAGACACTTCATCATCCGATGAAAAGCCAATATCGGTTGCCATAAAGCCTGATTCGGGGCTTGGTCTCCGCGCTTATTCTCTGTGTCCCCCGAGGTAACGGGAGAGGAACGCCCTCGTCCGCTCTTCGCGCGGGTGGGAAAAGAGTTCGTCTGCCGTCCCCTCTTCGGCGATGACCCCCTCGTCCATGAAGATGACGCGGCTCGACACGTCGCGCGCGAACGCCATTTCGTGTGTGACAATCAGCATGGTCATGCCGCCCGCCGCGAGATCGCGCATGACGTCGAGTACCCCGTCGACCATTTCGGGGTCGAGGGCGGAGGTCGGCTCGTCGAACAGAATCACGTCCGGCGTCATCGCCAAGGTGCGCGCGATTGCGACGCGCTGTTTCTGCCCGCCCGAGAGTTGGCTCGGGCGCGCGTTGACGTACGCCGCCATACCGACTTTCTCGAGGTATCTCATCGCGTTCTCTTCCGCCTCCTCGCGGGAGCGGCGGAGCACGATCTGCTGGGGGCGCACGCAGTTGGCGAGCACGTTCATGTTCCCGAACAGGTTGAACTGCTGGAACACCATGCCCACCTTTGCGCGGTATTCTGTCAGCGGCACCTCGCTCCGTAAGATGTCCTGCCCGCGGTAGCGGATCTCGCCCGACGTCGGCGTTTCGAGCAGGTTGACACAGCGGAGCATGGTGCTTTTCCCCGACCCGGACGACCCGATGACCGAGATGACCTCGCCCGGCAGGACGTCCAGACTGATGTCGCGGAGAACCACATGGTCACCGAACACCTTACCGAGGTGCGAGATTTCGAGAATGGGCGCGGCGTCCGCACGTCTCTCTGTTGCCATTATCGCAGCACCTCCTCGTCGGCGTCTTTCTGAATGTGAATTTCTGCCGCGGAATCGGACTGCGAGCCGCAGATCGTGTAGGAACGCCCGCCCTCGAGCTTGTGCTCCGCGAGCCTGAGCAGCCGCGTCACGGCAAAGGTCAAAATAAAGTACAGAACGCAAATGACAGCGTAAGTCTCGAAGATTTTATAATTCATCTTGTAGATGACGCCCGCCATATAGTAGAGCTCCGTCACGCCGATGACGTTCAGCACGGATGTATCCTTGATGTTGATGACAAACTCGTTGCTCACCGACGGGAGAATGTTCCGCAGTACCTGCGGGAGCACGACGTGAAACATGGCTTGTCGGTGCGTCATGCCGACGGAGAGCGCCCCCTCCATCTGCCCGCGATCGACGGAGATGATACCGCCGCGCACGATCTCCGCCATATAGGCGCCCGTGTTGATGGAAACGATGACGATGCCCGCCGGGATCAGCGGCAGCGTCTGACCGCCGTTCGCAAAGGCGAAGCCCCAGAAGATCACCATCGCCTGTACCATCATCGGCGTGCCGCGGAAGATCTCGATATAGGCGGCGATGATGCCGTTCAGGGTCCTGTGCAGGACGCGGAGCGGCTTTTTCCCGGAGAGCGGCGCCGTGCGGACGACCCCGGTCAGGAGCCCGATGAGGAGCCCCGCGAGGGTGCCGGTCAGCGCGATCAGCATGGTGACGCCGACGCCGGAGAAGAGCTGCACCCGGTACCGGGTCGCGATCTCCCACACCTGTCTTAAAAAGTTCATGGTTCTATGTCCTTCTCCAGACGATTACTTCTTGTAAATGATGACGAGGTTACTGCGGTAGTAGCAGTCGGAGAAGTCTACCTCCTCCATACGCTCGGGCGTGGGGCTCATGCCGGCGATGATACCGTCGACGCTCCCGGACTGCACGGCGGGGATCAGCGACTCCCACTTGTTCGGGACGATCTCGAGTTGCATACCGAGTTCCGCCGCGATGTACTTCGCGATCTGGACGTCGTAGCCGTTGGCATAGGTGCCGTTCCCCAGTGCGACGGCGCCGTTCGCCGATGTGGTCTGCGTCCAGTTGAAGGGCGCGTAGGCACATTCCATGGAGATGCGGAGCGTGCCGCCGGAGGTGTCCGTGTTGGCGCTCGTGAGGGCGTAGGTCAGGTTCTGCTCCCGGTCGGTGTCCATGCTGACGGTAAAAATCTGCTCCATGAGCGCCGTTTTCTGTGCTTCGGTCACGTTCGCGAGCACCGCGTTCACGCGGGCGAGCAGGGGAGAACCTTTTTTGAAGGCGACGGCGATACCCGTCTCGTCCCCGGGTACACGGAAGCCCGTTTCGTTGTTGACGAGTTTCAGGTAGCCGAGCGAGGAATCCTTGCCGCACTCGGTGAAGGCGGTCGGCTCCTCCGCGACATAGCCGTCGATGGCGCCGCTCTTCAGCGCGACGAGCAGCGCGGTGAAGTCATCGTAATCGGTGACGGTGACGCCGGTGATCTGCTCGCGGAGCGCCGTCAGGTGGTAGGTGCCGGTTTGCGCCGCGAGGGCGGCGCCGCTGTCCCTGAGATCGGCGATGCCCGTCATGGCGGAGAGGTCGACTTTCTTTCTGCCGCACGCGCTGAGGGTCAGCGCGGCGAGGAGGGTGACGAGGGCGAGCAGGGTACAACAGAATCTTTTCATGGGTTGCGTCTCCTTTTTCGGAAATTTTTTCAAAAAAGAAAAGCCGAAGCAAGTGCTCCGACCGTACGCATGACCCCGAAAAAAACAAGGTGCAGTATCGTCCCGAAGTAGCACTCCACAAGGAATCCTTGTGACAGTCGCCGAGATATTCTCCCGGCGCCCAACAGAACCGTCTCCCGCGGCAAAGTTCCGTTTCGGCGACAGCCCCCTCGCGCGGCTTCTCCGGGGTGGGTCCCCTCCGCCGTGCTACGCATGACAATCGCGCCTCTAACTTAGAATCGACTATTCAATTTTGCGTCATTGTATCATATGCCCGCCGACTTGTCAAGGCTTTTCTTGAAAACGCGATGACAAAAAAGTCAAAAATGCGATGCCCGGCACAGAACGCGGGAGAAATCAGTTGTTTCAACGTGAGAGCGCGGGCGACCGGTGGTCGCCCCGAGAGGTGCGGAGTTTTTCGGGGGCACGTGTGCGACGATTGCCATGCGGGCGACGGGTGGTCGCCCCGAGAGGTACGGAGTTTTTAAGGGAAGGCGGGGGAGCCGATTGTCATGCAGGCGACGGGTGGTCGCCCCTACGGGAAGAACGGAAATCGTCTGCTCGGGTCGTTTGGGTTTTGCGGGGATTCTATTGATCGCGACGGCTACGGCAAACTTTTATCTTTGATCGGAGACACCGTTTGTTTGCCTGATGTATTTTCGCGAGATGCGAAAATACCTTTGCTTTTATATCTGCGCTAGCCATAAAAATCATTAAAGTTTTTAGGGGAAGGGTGCGGGGAACCCCCTTTGTTCACAAAGGGGGTTCCCCGCAAAGAAAATCTTCGTTCTATCCGTGTTCCTCTGTCCGATAGACGGTGCCGCAGTACGGGCATTTGCCGGACGCGCCGCGGTAGGTGAACTTGGCGGCGCAGGA
>SFZB01000023.1 GCA_004558975.1 bacterium | reverse complement strand
CGAGGCGAAGAAGCTCGGGATCCCGGTCATCGCGATCGTCGATACCAACTGCGATCCCGATGATGCCGACTATATCATCCCCGGTAACGATGACGCTATCCGTGCCATCAAACTGATCGCCGGCGCGATTGCCGACGCTGTCATCGAGGGCAGAGGCGGCGAGACGAATGAGACTGCCGAGACCAAGACCGAGGAAAAGACCGAAGAGGCAGCCGCTGAGGCAACTGCCGAATAATCTTAAGGAGGATACAACTATGGCGAACATTTCCGCAAAAGACGTTGCCGAACTCCGTAAACAGACCGGCTGCGGCATGATGGACTGCAAGAACGCGCTGGTCGAGGCTGACGGCGATTTCGATGCCGCCATCAAAGTGCTCCGTGAAAAGGGCATGGCGGCTACCGCGAAGAAAGCGGGCAGAATTGCCGCTGACGGTATCGTTGCCATCAAGACCACAGACGGCGTGACCGCCATGGTCGAGGTGAACTCCGAGACCGACTTTGTGGCGAAGAACGCATCTTTCCAGGAATTTGTTTCCGGGATTCTCGATGCCATTCTCGCGAACAAGCCTGCCGATGTGGACGCGCTGATGAACTGCGCCTACAATGCAGAGAACACCGTGATGGCAGAACTGCAGGAAAAGACCTACACGATCGGTGAGAAGCTGAGCATCCGCCGTTTCGTCATCGTCGAGGGCATCGTTTCCACCTATATCCACGGCATGGGCAACACAGGCGTTATCGTCAAGTTTGATACCGACGCCGCGACGGCAGAGAAGCCGGAGTTCAAGGAATTTGCCAAGAACATCGCTCTGCAGGTTGCCGCTTACAACATTCCTTACCTCGCGACTGAGGACGTTCCCGCGTCCGTTCTCGCAGAGGAGAAGGAAATCATCATGACGCAGATGAAGGCGGATCCCAAGATGGCGAACAAGCCGGAGAAGGTGCTGGAAGGCATCGTGACCGGCAAGCTCAAAAAGTACTACGAGAACAACTGCGTGCTGGAGCAGGCGTATGTCAAGGACGACAGCATGACGGTTTCTCAGTACGTCGCCAAGACGGCGAAAGAACTCGGCGCCGCTATCAAGGTGGTCGCGTTCTACCGCTATGAAAAGGGCGAAGGGATTCAGAAGCGTGAGGACGATCTGGCGGCGGAAGTCGCGAAGATGGTCTCCGGCAACTGATAGCCCCCAAGCAAAAACAATCGAGGAGAGACGGTTTCGTCTCTCCTTTTTTGTTGCTAAAGGAGATGCCCGGCAAGGCGCATGCCATGCGCTTTCGCTTTGAGTCACACATGTTTCGAGTGTGTCGAAACAACAGAGAGGAGCCGAAAAAACGCGGCTCCTCTCTGTTCTTAAAGCGTCATACTCATTCCGCATACGTCTTGCGTCCGATGGGGAAAGGACGGGAAGGGAAACGGCCGCTCCGGGCGGGGCGCGGGACTCTCCGCCGACGGCGAGCGCCCGCAGAGAACCCGCTCTCCCTTACGGAAGTGATACCCCCTCGCGCGGCGGGCATCACTGACCGGCCCCGAAAAGCGCCTCCTCCCGGGGAACCCACCTCAAAGCCTACCCCTCAAACGCACCTCCAAAATCGCCCTTCAAATCGCCCTCAAAAACGTTCTCAAAATCACACGTCCTTACGCGCGGGAGCGCCCGCGTGCGAAAAGGGGCTTTACAAGCGGGGGCATTTGTTGTATGATAAAGAAGAAAATATATTGATTGTGGAGACAGACTGTATGGCAAACTATCAGCGCGTACTTCTGAAGCTGTCGGGCGAGGCGCTCGCCGCCGACGGGGAGGGGCTTTACGACCACGCTTTCCTCGAAAAGATCGCCGGTGTGGTGAAAAAATGTGTCGATGACGGCACGCAGGTCGCTATTATGGTCGGCGCCGGGAACATCTGGCGCGGACGGCAGGGGGTCGATATGGACCGCGGCACGGCAGACTCCATGGGGATGCTCGCCACCTGTATCAATGCCCTGATGCTCAAAGACACGTTCGGGCGTGCCGGACTGGATGCCCGTGTCCTGACCTCGGTCGAGATGCCGCAGTTTGCGGAATTGTACACCTCCTACCGGGCAAAAGAATATCTCGCCGCCGGGAAGGTCATCGTGTTCGGCGGAGGCATCGGGCTCCCGTTCTTCTCGACGGATACTGCCGCCGCGATGCGTGCCGCCGAGATCGGCGCGGACGTCATGCTGATGGCGAAGAACATCGACGGCGTGTACACCGACGACCCTAAGACCAATCCCGCCGCCGTGAAACTCGATACCATCTCCTGCCGCGACATTCTGAAAGACGGTCTGCGCGCCATTGATTCGGCAGCCGCCGCCCTCACGATGGATACGAAGATCCCGGTGCTTGTTTTCGGGCTCGACGACCCGGAGAACATTCTACGCGCCGTGCGTGGGGAGAAAATCGGCACCGTCATTACCTGTTGATTCCGGGCACAGCCCGCTGACATTTTACGATACAAAGGAGAAACAAGATGAAACTCGATACCAAGAAATTTGAAGAGAAAATGCAGAAGACGCTCGACACCCTGACCGCCGACCTCGCCACCATGCGTGTCGGTAAGGCGAACCCCGAGGTGCTCTCCAAGATTACGTTTGAGTATTACGGCGCGCCCACGCCGCTGATGACCATGGCGTCTGTCGCCGTCGCCGACGCGCGTACGCTCGTCATCACCCCCTACGATAAGTCGACGCTCAAGGAAATGGATCGCGCAATCCAGACATCCGACCTCGGGATCCATCCGCAGAACGACGGGTCGGTCCTGCGCCTGACCTTCCCCCCGATGACGGAGGATCGCCGCCGCGAGATGACCAAGCAGGTCGCGCAGAAGGGCGAGAATGCCAAGGTTGCGATCCGCAACATCCGCCGCGAGGCAAACGACGCCGTCAAGGAGCAGAAGAAGAACGGCGAGATGACCGAGGATGAGGCGAAAGTGTCCGATAAGGAGATTCAGGATCTGACCGACCGTTACATTAAGAAGATCGAGGCGGTCGTCGACGCCAAGGACAAGGAAATGATGACCATTTGACACCTAAAGAGGTGATATCGTGAAATGGTTCGGTAAAAAGACGCCCCCCGATCTTTCCGGGCGGCTCACACACATCGCGTTCATCATGGACGGCAACGGCAGGTGGGCGAAGCACCGAGGGCTCCCGCGCGAGGCGGGTCACGCCGCCGGCGCCAAGAATCTGCGGAAAATCCTCACCGCCTGCCGCGACCGCAACATTCACATGGTGACGGTCTACGCTTTTTCGACCGAGAACTGGCGGCGCCCCGCCCACGAGGTGGAGGAGATCATGCGCCTGCTCTCGGACTACCTTGACGAGATCCTGCGCGACCGGGAGAAGAACCGTTTCCGCGTGCGGATCCTCGGCGACCTGACGCCGCTCTCCGAAGAGCTGGTGTGGAAGATCGGCGACGTGGAGGAGCAGACGGCGCAGTATGAGGGCTTCACCCTGAATATCGCGCTGAACTACGGCGGCAGACAGGAGATCCTTTCTGCCGTCAACCGCCTGCTTGCGAGCGGCGTACAGGAGGTCGATGAGGCGACGTTCTCCGCCGCGCTCTATACGGGCGGCATGCCCGACCCCGATCTCATCGTCCGCACGAGCGGTGAGACGCGCGTCTCGAACTTCCTGCTCTGGCAGGCGGCGTATGCCGAATACGCGTTTGTCAAGACGCCGTGGCCGTCCTTCTCGGTGCGGGAACTGGACGCCATTATTGAAGATTATCTGAAACGGAACCGCCGTTACGGCGGTCTTTGAGGCTGTATGTTACAAAGAATCATTACGGCGGTGGTGCTGATTGCCATTCTCCTGCCGCTCCTGTTCCTGTCGTGGCAGTGCGTGTATATCATTCCCGCACTTGTCGCCCTCATGGCGCTCGCCGCGGCGTATGAACTCCTGAAATGCCTGCGCTCGCAGGTGGACGAGGGGGGCACTGCCGCGACTGCGCGGGAGGACTTCGTTGTCTCGATCCCCGCATACCTGATTGCCGTGGGGCTCCCGCTCGCGACGGCGTTTGTCACGTCGATCCACGCCTTCCTTTTGGCGGCAGCAGCGGTTTTCACGCTCTACCTCCTGTACCTCTTCGCCGTGGCGGTTCTGCGGCAGGGGAGAATGCACTTCGCCGAGGTGGCGGAGGTGTTCACGGGGGTGCTTTATATCACGCTTTCGTTCGCGTCGCTCTCTCTGCTCCGGCACAAGACGCCGGAGGGCGGGTACCTCTATCTGCTCGTGTTCTTCGGCGCGTGGGTGACGGATACGTTCGCCTACTTCACGGGGCGCTTCTTCGGGAAGCATAAACTGAACCCCGTCATCAGTCCGAAAAAGACGATTGAGGGGTCAATCGGCGGAATCCTCTTCTGCATGATCTCGTTCGTCCTGTTCGGGATTGTCATGCAGTTCGGGAAATGGCACTTCACCGTGCATTATCCGCTCCTGCTCCTCTCGGGGCTCCTGTGCTCCGTCGTCTCGCAGGTGGGGGATCTCATCACCTCGCTCATCAAGCGGGAACACGGCGTTAAGGATTACGGGAAGATCTTCCCCGGTCACGGCGGCGTCCTCGACCGCTTTGACAGCGTTCTCGCCATTTCTCCCGTTCTCCTGATTCTCTCGAATCTCTCTCTTCTGGGCGATACGTTCGCCCTGCTCTCGTGAGCGGCACCGCACCGGGGGAGACCCCGGTGATTGCCGTACTCGGCTCCACCGGTTCCGTCGGGCGGCAGACTCTTGAGGTCGCCGCCCGTCAGGGCTTTTCCGTGGATTTGCTCACGGCGCACCGCGACGTCGCGACCATGGAGGCACAGGCGCGCGCCTTCCTGCCCCGCACGGTCGTCATGGCGGATCCTGCCGCCGCAGGGGAACTGAAAACACGGCTCGCGGATACGCCGGTACGGGTGCTTTCGGGCGCCGATGCCATTCCGGCGGCAATCGGCGAGAGCCGCGCCGCGACGTTCGTCAACGCCATTCTCGGTGAGGCGGGACTGCTCCCGACCCTTGCCGTCCTCGATACCGGGCGGCGCCTTGCCCTTGCCAACAAGGAGTCGCTTGTCGTCGCCGGGGAAATCGTCATGCGCCGCGCGAGGGAGCGCGGGGCGGAGCTTCTGCCGGTCGACAGCGAACACAGCGCCATTTTCCAGTGCCTCTCAGGCGGGCGGCACGGGGAAGTGAAGCGCCTGCTCCTGACCGCCTCGGGCGGACCTTTTTACGGTTATACCCGTGAGCAACTCGCCGCCGTGCGTGTCGAGGACACGCTCCGCCACCCGACGTGGCGCATGGGGGCGAAAATCACGGTGGATAGCGCCACGCTGATGAACAAAGGCTTCGAAATCATCGAGGCGGCGCACCTCTTCGGCGTCACGCCCGACCGCATCACCGTCCTTGTCCACCCGGAGAGTATAATCCACAGCGCGGTGGAATATATTGATAACACCGTGCTTGCCGAACTGTCGAAACCGGATATGCGCGCCTGCATCCAGCACGCACTGACGTACCCCGCGCGCGTCGCGGGGCTGACCGGGGAGCTTGACCTCTTTTCCGTCGGCAGCCTGACGTTCCGCGCGCCGGATCCGGAGACGTTCCCGCTCCTCCCGCTTGCAAAACGGGCGTTTTCCGACGGCGGGGCGATGCCCGCGGTCGTCAATGCCGCGAACGAGGTGGCGGTCGCCGCCTTCCTTGCGGGGGACATTTCATTCCTGCGCATTTTTGACACCGTGGAGACGACCTATGCCCGTATGGGACACGCCGCTCGGGCGCTGACGCTCGACGAGATTCTTTCGATGGACAGGGAGGCGCGCCGCGTTGCCGCCGCCCTGACCGAACGATAACGGGGAGGTATCTCTTTGACCATCGTAATTACCATTTTCGTTTTCGGGCTCCTGATCTTTATTCACGAACTCGGACATTATGTTGCCGCACGGATTTTCCATGTGCGGGTCTTTGAATTTGCCATCGGCATGGGGCCGAAACTCATCTGGTTTGAATCCAAGAAAACGGGCATCGTGTATGCTTTGCGCATGATACCCTTCGGCGGGTTCGTCAGTATGGAGGGGGAACTCGCGGAGGACGCGAACGCCGCGGAGGCACTGCGCGATATGCCGGAGCCCCTGCGTGACCCGCGTCTCGGCGCCCTCGCGACCAAACCTGCGTGGCAGCGCCTGATCGTTCATGCCGCCGGAGCGCTCCAGAACCTGCTGTTCGGCTTCCTCATCTGCATGATCCTGACCTGCACCATGACCGCGGGCGGCACGCAGATCGGCGAGTTCCGCCCCGTCGAGGGAGAAACGCGCACGAGTGAGGAGCAGGGGCTCATGGTCGGCGACGAAGTCATCAAGGTCGGCAAGCGCCACGTGTATATTGCCGAGCAACTCTATTATGAAATCGTCCACCAGGGCGGGACGGACGAAGCGCTGACGCTGACCGTCCGCCGCGACGGCGAGATCAGAACATTCGACATCACGTTCCCGACCCAGGAGGAGAACGGCGAGACATTCGGCGTCATCGACTTTGTGCCTTACGCGGTTCGTAAGGACTTCGGTACCGTCGTCAGCCAGTCGTTCCACCGCGCGGGGTATCTCGTGCGCATGGTGTGGGATTCCATCATTGACCTTGTGACGGGGCGCTATTCGTTCCGCGCCGTCTCGGGACCCATCGGCACCGCCGGCGTCATTTCGAATGCGGCGAAGAGCGGTTTCAATACGCTCCTGCTCCTGACGGCGCTCATCAGCGTCAACCTCGGGATCTTGAACCTGCTGCCGCTTCCCGCGCTCGACGGCGGACACATTTTCTATACGCTCATCGAACTCGTTACCCGCCGCCGGCTACCGGCGAAGGTGGTCGGCATCATCGACGCCGTCGGTATGTTCTTACTGTTCGGGCTGATGATCGTCGTGACCGTCAAGGATATTATTACGCTTGTGTTTAAGTGACGGTCTCCCCGTCACTTTGCCGGAGGAGGAAGTCAATATGGCGATCGGTTCCGCACGCAGAGTTTCCCGTACCGTTACGGTCGGAGGTGTGTCCGTCGGCGGCACGGCACCCGTCACGGTTCAGTCCATGACCAATACCGATACCCATGACACCGCGGCGACGCTCCGCGCCGTGAGGGCGCTTGCCGATGCCGGTTGCGACATCGTGCGTCTTGCCGTGCCGGATATCGCGGCGGCGAGGACTTTTTCCGCCCTGAAAGAGGCGGGCGTCACGGTGCCGCTCGTCGCCGACATCCATTTTGACTATAAGATCGCGCTCGAATGTATCGCCGCGGGTGCGGACAAGATCCGCATCAACCCGGGGAACATCGGGGGCGAGGATCGCGTGCGCGCGGTCGTGACCGCCTGCCGTGCCCGCGGGATTCCGATCCGTATCGGCGTGAACGGCGGATCGCTCGAGCGGGAGATCCTCGCGAAATACGGCGCCCCCACGGGAGAGGCGCTCGCCGAGAGCGCCCTTGCCCACGCGCGGCTCCTTGAAGCCTGTGACTTCTATGATACGGTCCTGTCCGTCAAGTCGTCGGACGTCCGCCGCATGATTGAAGCGAACCGAATCTTAGCGGAGCGGACGGATTACCCCCTGCACCTCGGCGTGACCGAAGCGGGCGGGGAAGCGGTCGGGACGGTTAAGAGCGCCGTCGGTATCGGAACATTGCTCGCCGAGGGCATCGGCGATACCATTCGCGTCTCGCTGACGGCTGACCCTGTGCGGGAAGTCGCCGCGGCGCGCGAAATCCTCGCGGCGCTGGATCTGAACCCGACGCGCCGCATGACGCTCGTCTCCTGCCCCACCTGCGGGCGCACGCGCATCGATCTGATTCCCCTGCTCGGGGCGTTTGAGGCGGCGCTCGACAGGGAGGGACTGCGGGATCTGCCCGTCAAGGTCGCCTTCATGGGCTGCGCCGTCAACGGACCGGGGGAAGCGCGTGACGCCGACATCGGAATCGCGGGCGGCATCGGAGAAGCCCTTCTTTTCCGCCACGGCGAGATTGTGGCAAGATACCCCGAGGGGGAGATCGTCCGGGCGCTGATCGAAGAACTGAAAAAGATGAGAGACGTACATGAATAAGTTTTCAGCATTATTTCCGAAATACCACCCGGAGGGGGAAGTCGCCGAGGCACTGTCCTTTGTGACGGACGCCCGCCGGGAGGTGCGCCGCGGAGAGAGCGGAGAGGTACAGCGCGTCGAGGTATTCGCGCACTTTTCCCGCCATGTGAGGGCGGAGCTGCTCTACGCCGCGGAGGATGCGTGCTTCGCACTTTACGGCGGCGACGGCGGTTTCCCGTCGCTCGTTTCGTTTCGGATTATTCCCACATTCCCGGAGACGTCTTTTGAGATTGCCCACGTTGCGGAGATCGCCGAGGAGGCGACGCGCGCCGGCGCCGTCACGAAAGGGTTCTTCAACCTCGCCGATTTCCGGGATGACGGCGAGACAATCCATGTCCGACTGCCGTTTTACGAGGAGGGCGTCGATATCGTGCGCCGCTCCGGCGCAGAAGACCTCATGTCGCGGATTCTGTCCGTGCGGTTCGGGCTGAATCGCCGTTTCTCGCTCGAACTCTCGGAGGACGCGGCGGCACAGGCGGCGGCGCGACAGGCGGAATATGACCGTATGCTCGCGGATTATGAGAGCATGGCGCAGGAGGCGGTGAAGGCGGAGGCACAGCGCCCCCGCACCGAGACTGCGGCGCCGGGTGCCGCGGCGACCCCGGATCGTCCTACCTACCCCCGCGCCCGCGCGGACGTCCTGTTCCCGGACGAGCCGGGCTTTGAGCGCGAGAGCGACTCGGTGTTCCGTATCGCGCATATGCGCTTTACGACCGCCGGGGCGGAGCATCTCTTCGGCGACCCCTTTACCATGGAGAAACTGACGCCGATCGCCGCCGTCGAGGCTTCGTCGCGCGTGGTGATCATGGGCGAGGTCTTTTCGACCGATTTGCGTGAAAGCCGCAACAAAGATAAACATACAATCACGGTCGGGCTTACCGACGGGGTCTATTCCATTTACATGAAGCGGACGGGCGCCCCCGAGGAGGTCGCATGGCTGAAGGATCTCGGGGTCGGGAAGTCGTACGCCGTCTACGGCCGCGTTTACCGCGATAAATTCGACGGGGATCTGACGTTTTCCCCCGAGGCGGTCATGCGCGTGAAGCGCCTGCTCCGGGAGGACAACGCCCCCGAGAAGCGGACGGAACTCCACCTGCACACCACCATGTCCATGATGGACGCCTATGTCGAGCCGGCGAAACTGGTCTCGACCGCCGTCCGCTGGGGCTGGCGCTCGATTGCCGTCACCGACCACGGGAACGTGCAGGCATTCCCGGAAGTCATGCTGGAGCGCGAGAAGCAGAAAGCCGACGGGCTCAAAATTCTCTGGGGCATGGAGGCATATTACGTCAACGATAAGGCACGCGCCGTGTACGGCGCGCCGCCGACGGATTTCGACGACGAGGTGATCGTGTTCGATATCGAGACGACCGGTCTCGACGTGCGCGCCTGTGCCATTACGGAGATCGGCGCCGTGCGCGTGCGGGGCGGAGAGGTCATCGAGGAGTTCGATACCTTCGTTGACCCCGAGTGCCACATTCCCGAGGAGATCACGCGCCTGACCTCGATCACCGACGAAATGGTCAAGGGCGCGCCCAAGCTGAAAGAGGCGCTGACCCTGTTCTTTGCGTTCGCAGGGGACGCGATGCTCGTCGCGCACAACGCCAACTTCGACTGCGGGTTCATACGGGCAGGAGCCGAGAAAACCGGGCTCCGCTTTGAGAATTCCTACCTTGATACCGTCGCGCTTTCCCACTTTGTCAACCCCGAACTGAAAAAGCACAAACTCGATAACCTCGCGGAACATTACGGGCTCGGTGACTTCCATCATCATCGCGCCGCGGACGACGCGCGGATGCTCGCGCTCATCTTCCTCAAGATGCAGGCGCAGATGAAGGGCGAGGGGATCGGCAACTACAAGCGCATGACCGAGGCGATGAGTGAAAAGAGCGACCCGCTCAAGCTCCGCCCCTATCACATGATTATCTTCGCGAAGAATCTTGCGGGGCTGAAAACGCTCTACCGGCTGATTTCGCGCAGTTACCTCGATTTCTATAAGCGCTATCCCCGTATCCCGCGCTCCGTCCTCGAGGATAACCGGGAGAACCTCATCATCGGCTCCGCCTGCGAGGCGGGGGAACTCTACCGCGCGATTCTCGACCGGCAGACCGATGCCGCGATTGAGGAGATTGCCTCTTTCTACGACTATCTGGAGATTCAGCCGCTGTGTAACAACCGCTTCCTGATCACCGAGGGGAAAGTCCCCGACGAGGAGACCCTGCGGGACATCAACCGTCGGATCGTCGCCCTCGGGGAGAAACTCGGGAAACCGGTCGTCGCCACCTGCGACGCGCATTTCCTCGACCGTGAGGACGAGCTGTACCGCAAGATCATTCTCAAAGGTATGAAGTTTCAGGACGGCGACCGCGACATCGGGCTGTACCTCCGCACGACGGAAGAGATGCTGGCGGAGTTTGCCTACCTCGGCGACGAGAAGGCGCACGAGGTCGTCATCGAGAACCCGAATCGCATCGCCGACATGACCGAGGACTTCCGCCCGATCCCCGAGGGGCGGTATGAGCCGAAAATGGACGGCGCGGAGGAGGAACTCACGTCCTCCTGCTGGAAGCGCGCCGAGGAATACTACGGCTATGACGACGGCACAGGGGCGAAAATCCCCGACATCGTGAAAAATCGTCTCTCCCGTGAGTTGGACGCCATTATTTCGCACGGTTTCGCGGTTCTTTATATGATTGCCGTGCGTCTTGTCGCTTACAGCGAGTCGCAGGGGTACCTCGTCGGCTCGCGTGGCTCGGTCGGCTCCTCTTTCGTCGCGAGCATGTCCGGCATTTCGGAGGTCAACCCGCTGCCGCCGCACTACCGCTGCCCGAAGTGCCGCTATTCCGAGTTCTTCACCGACGGCTCGGTCGGCTCCGGCTTCGACCTGTCCGATAAGGCCTGTCCGCACTGCGGGACGCTGATGGTCTCGGACGGGCAGGATATCCCGTTCGAGACCTTCCTCGGGTTCCACGGCGATAAGTCGCCGGATATCGACCTGAACTTCTCGGGCGACGTGCAGGGCAAGGTGCATAAGTACACCGAAGAGCTTTTCGGTGAGGGCAACGTGTTCCGCGCCGGTACCATCAGTACGCTGGCGGACAAGACCGCCTACGGGTACGTTATGAAGTACCTCGACGAAAAGCAGATCTCGCTCTCCCGCGCGGAGGTCGACCAGATCGTCTCCCGCACCGCCGGCGTCAAGCGCACGACAGGGCAGCACCCGGGCGGCATCATCGTTATCCCGAAAGAGTACGACGTCCACGACTTCACTCCGGTTCAGCACCCGGCGGACGACCCGCATTCGGACATCGTGACGACCCACTTCCAGTTCTCGTACCTGCACGACACCATTCTGAAGCTCGATGAGCTCGGGCATGATATGCCGACCAAGTACAAGATGCTGGAGCGGTACACGAATACGTCCGTGCTGGACGTCAAGATGAACGACCAGAAGGTGTATCGGCTCTTCGAGAGCTGCGCGCCGCTCGGCATCACCCCCGACGATATCGGCGGGTGTACCAAGGGGACCTACGGGCTCCCCGAGTTCGGTACGCACTTCATTCAGGGCGTGCTGGAGGATGCGAAGCCGAAGACCTTCGCCGACCTTATGCAGATCTCCGGGCTGACCCACGGCACCGACGTGTGGCTCGGCAACGCGCAGGACCTCATCAAGGCGGGCATCTGCGACATTTCCAAGGTCATCGGTACGCGTGACGGTATCATGCTCGACCTGATCCGTTACGGGCTCCCGAACAGCGATGCGTTCAAGATCATGGAATCGGTGCGTAAGGGCAGAGGACTGAAACCCGAGTGGGAAGAACTCATGACCTCGCACGGCGTGCCGGACTGGTATATCGCCTCGTGCAAGAAAATCAAATATATGTTCCCCAAGGCGCACGCCGCGGCATACGTCATGTCCGCAATCCGTCTCGGGTGGTATAAGATCCACTATCCCATGGAGTTCTACGCCGCGTTCCTCTCCGTCGCGCCCGGCGGCTTCGACGCCGCCATCGTGCTCCGCGGTAAGGACTATGTACGGCGCGTCATTGACGACATCGGTAAGAAGTCGCCGCAGGACACCACGCAGAAGGATAAGGAACTCGTGTCCACCCTGCAGCTGGTCGAGGAATCGCTCGCAAGAGGGATCCGTTACCTGCCGCCCGACCTTTATAAGTCCGATTACAAGTATTTCCTGCCCGAAGACGGCAAGATTCGTATGCCCTTCATCGCCCTCGGCGGGCTCGGTGAGACAGCCGCGCAGAAGATCGTGGAGGCAAGGGCCGACGGCGAGTTCTTCTCGGTGGAAGACCTCCGTAACCGCGCCGGGCTCTCCAAGTCGGTGGTGGAACTGCTCCGTGAGATCGGGGCGCTCAAGAACATGAGCGAGACGAACCAGTTCTCGTTCTTCGATTCCATGACGTTTTAACGGGTTTCGGCACCCGCTCCGGGACTACGCTCCCGCGCTCCGTCACTTCATGAAATAGAGGAGCAGGAGCAGGAGCCACAGGTCGTCGTCCTGCTCTTCGCAGTCGTCTCCGCGCCCGGTCAGGAGCAGGATGGCGACCGCGAGCAGGAGCAGATCACCGTTCCAGAACTCTCCGATTTTCTCGGTACAGAATTTTTCCCAGCGCGGTGGCAGGAGCCCGCGTCGCGGCGGCTTCGGCGGTCTCGGCGGTTTGGGTGCGCCGCATTCCGGCGGTTCGGGTATCTCGCAGGAAGAACAGGGCGGCGCCCCGTTTTCCGGCTCCTCCCGGCACTCCTCCTGCCTTGCGAAAGCGTTTCCGCCGTAGCCGGGCGGCACGCTGTCGGAGCGAAATTCACGGCTGTACATCTGGCTCACACTCCTTTATCTCCGGCTTTCTTCAATGACTTCATAAAGTTCCAGTGCACGCAAGAGGCGGTCGACCGAGGCGCAGCGCCGCTCCGAGAGGAACGGACGCAGGGCGAGGAGTACCTCCCGTCGCCCGCGCCCGTGGTCGCGCCCCGGCGGTGGGGAGGGGAGTACCCGCGCCCCCGCCGGGATGCTCCCGTCGTCCGTGTCCGCCGCCGGCTCCGTGTCGGTGTCTCCGATCGCTGCGGACGCCCCGACGGTCGCGGTACCTGCGTCGGTACCGTTCCCCCCTGCGGCACTCTGTAATGCGGCGGTGACGGCGCTCTCCGCGCCGCTCCCGCTACTGCCGGTACTGCCGGCGTCACTGTTGCCGCTCAGCAGTTGCCCGAGGAGCCCGAGCGCCGCCGGGTTCTGCCCCAGCCGCTCGAGGAGCGGTGCGAGACTGACCCCTTTACCGTCCATTTTTCTTACCCTTTTCGCGGTAGGCGGCGATGATTTTCGCCGCGGTCAGCATATCCATCTTCTCGCAGTCCGAGAAGGCGGCGCGCAGGGCATCCATCGTCTCTTTCGGCGGCGGGGTTTCGGTCAGATGAATGTTTTTCGACGCTGCAACGGCGCGTGCGGTCTCCCACAGCCGGTCGTCCGGCAGGGTCATGAGCGCCGCAATCAGTTTTTTATCCAGTTTCATCGTATTGCCTCCTCTGCTGTTCGTATTCCAAGTATATGAGGGGGCGCATCGGATTGTGCGAGGTGTTTCGTGAAAATTGTCATTTTGTCGGACTCTCACGGTTGCCCGGCGCGGATCCGCCGCGTGATGGAGATGCACCGTGACGCCGATTTCGTCTGCTTTCTCGGAGACGGGCTCTCCGACCTCGCAGGGGCGGAGGCGCGTTACGGAATCCCCGTATATGCCGTGCGCGGCAACTGCGACGGCTTCGGACTCCACGACGCGACCCCCGAGACGCGTATCGTCGAGCGCGCGGGGCACCGATTGCTCCTCACCCACGGGCACCGCTTCGGCGCCAAGGGAGGCACCGGCGGGCTCATCGCCGCCGCGAGAGCCGAGGGGTGCGATATCGTCCTCTTCGGTCACACACATCTGCCCCTTGAATCCTATGTCCCGGAATACGGTATGTATCTCTTCAATCCCGGTAGCCTCGGACACCCGCGCGAGGGGGTGCCCTCCTTCGGGCTCCTCATGCTCGACGGGAAGAATGTCCTCTTCTCGCACGGTCGGCTCTCCGACTGACTGCCCGCCCGCTCTTCATCACACCTCAGGAGGTAATGTATGCGTTACGGTCCCCAACCCCCGAAAAAGCCCGATAGCCTTTATGAGAAACCGAAGCGTCTCCGTGACTGCCCGCGCTACGTCGCGCAGGTGGTCGGCGGCTTTTTCTCCCGTTTCTTTTATGTCGTGCGCCTGCTCCTCGAGACGAGCCCCGGACTGTTCGTGCTCATGGCGCTGTGCAGTATCGCCGCCGGCGTGCTCCCGGTCGGCGTCGCCTACGCCGGGAAGTATGTCATCAACGCCGTCAGTGATGCGCTCGCCGGTGAGGGTGTGACCCCCGGAGAGGGGATCCTCACGACGTTCCGCGGGACGCTCTCCGCCGTTGCGCTCTTCCTCGCCCTGCAATTCCTGTTTACGCTCCTCTCGCGCCTGATCTCCCGCTGTGAGGCGGCGGTTCGTTCGCTCGCGGGCGAGCGCATTTCCGCGCATATCCGCCTGAAGATCATGCAGAAAGCCAAAACGGTCGATCTCGGCAGTTTTGACGACCCTGCTTTCTATGAAAAACTCGAGAACGCCAACCGCGAGGCGGGGATGCGTCCTCTCCAGATTCTGTCCGCGACCTTTTCGACCATTTCGGCGTTTATCTCGGCGGTCAGTTTCTTCGTGATCCTCTGCACCATCGGCTGGGAAGTACCGCTGATTCTGCTCCTCTTTATTCTGCCGTCCGCCATTGTCAACCATGTGTTCCGCACGCGCGGTTTCTGGTATATGCGGCGCGCGTCCAAGGAGCGACGGCAGATGAACTACTACGCCCATATCGTCACCGATAAGGACCTCGCGAAGGAAATGCGCCTCTCCGACCTGCCGGATACTTTCATCGACAAGTTTGACGCCGCGTTCCATACCTACTACCGCGGGATTCGGCGCCTGACCCTGCGCGAGATGTTCTGGCAGATGATCGCCGCCGTCGTGCGGCTCGTCGGGGAGACTGCTATCTTCTTTTATATTGCCTACCGTGTGGTGGGGGGCGAAATGCAGATCGGCGACTATTCGCTCCTCTCCGGGGCGCTCGTCTCGGTCGGCGGGCAGGTCTCGACGATGCTGAACGCCACCGCCGCCATTTATGAAGGCACGCTCTTCATTGATAACCTGATGACCTTCCTTCGGGAGAAGCCTACGGTCGTCTCTACCCTCGCGACCCCGCGCGTGCCGCAACACCATGTGCCGCATACGGTGCGGTTTGAGAACGTTTCGTTCCGCTATCCCGGCGCCGAGAGGGACGTGATCCATGATTTCTCGTGCGAGTTCCGCACGGGCGACCGCGTGGTGCTCGTCGGCGTCAACGGGGCGGGGAAGACGACACTCATCAAACTCCTGACCCGCCTCTATGACCCGACCGCCGGGCGCATCACGCTGGACGGCTATGACCTGCGCGAGTACGATCCGAAGGCGCTGTACCCGATTTTCGGCACGGTCTTTCAGGACTTCGGCAAATATGCCGCCACCGCCGGGGAGAATATCGCCCTCGGCAACGTACACCGTCCCTCCGACCCCGAGGCGATTCGCCGCGCGGCGGCGCTCGGCGACGCGGCGCCCTTCATCGAGAAACTCGGGGGCGGGTATGAAACGCCGCTCATGCGTTTCTTTGAGGACGATGCGACCGAACTTTCACAGGGGCAGTGGCAGAAACTCTCCATTGCCCGTGCGTTCTATGCCGACGCCGACATCTTCATTCTCGATGAGCCGACCGCTGCCCTCGACGCCATCGCCGAGCAGGAGATCTACGACCGTTTTGCGGAGCTTTCGAAAGATAAGTTGACCGTCCTCGTCTCGCACCGGCTCTCGAGTGCCGTCACCGCGACGAAGATTCTCGTGATCTCGGACGGGATGCTCGCCGAGAGCGGTACGCATGAGGAGCTCATGGCGGCGGGCGGTATTTATCACCACCTGTTCTCAACCCAGGCGAAGCACTATATCCTTGCGGGGACGGCAGAGGAGCCGTAAGAATGTACTGCCACCTCATCCCCTGAGGACGTTTTTGAAAGCAACGAGCGATGATGAAAAGCTCCCCCGTCAGGCACGGGGGAGCTTTGTTGCTTTTGCACAACACAGATTGAACACTATGTACAACTATTT
>SFZB01000077.1 GCA_004558975.1 bacterium | reverse complement strand
ATTATTTACTTTTTATTTTACTTGATTTCTGCCCTAGTGTCCCCTCGGAGGTGCCATGACCACGGCATTTGACAAGGGGGGGGCCCGCACAGAAAGATCCCCTATACGTGTACGCGTGCCTGTGCGCGTTTATTTTTAGGATAGCTTTGCGCCCCGAGTGCCAAAGAATCATTCCCGAAAGTTTGGCAAAAAAACGGTAAAAACGGCACTGCTTCCTTTACTTTCCCGTCCGTTTGTGCTACAATGCGGTTAGTCAAACGTTCGGAGGCAACTATGGAACAGTATCAGGTCATTGTCATCGGCGGCGGTCCCGCCGGTGTTGCCGCGGCGATCTCTGCCGCAAGGCTCGGGCAGAAAACCCTGCTGATCGAGGCAGGAAACGCGCTCGGCGGCGCCATCAACCATATGCTCGTCATGCCTTTTATGGATTACTTTACGCCGATCGGCCCCGAACAGCCGGGTAAGCCCCGCGTGATGCTCGCGCGCGGCATCTTCGGAGAAATTGTCCGTCGCCTCGCCGCCCTGACGCGGGAACTCGAAGGGGACGGCGCCCGTTTCAATACCGAGCCGCTCTATTTCTTCAACGATGAGTACCTGAAGATTCTGCTCGCGCGCATGACGCGGGAAGCGGGCGTCGATGTCCTCTACCACGCAAAGTTCCTCGACTGCGATGCGGCAGACGGCAGGATTCACTCGATCCGTGTCTCGGCAGGCACGGAGCTCCTGACCCTGACGGCGGATCAATACATCGACTGTACGGGCAACGCCGATGTTGCCTACACGGCAGGTTTCCCCACCCGTCTCGGGCGGGAGGGCGACCACCTCTGCCAGCCGATGACGCTCTGCTTCCGCATCGGCGACGTGGATCTCGAGACCTTCAACCAAAACCGCGGTCTGATGCAGAAACTGTACCGCGAGGCGAAAGCACGCGGCGAGATCACCAACCCGCGCGAGGACGTACTGGTCTTTGACACCACCTCCCCCTCCGTCCTGCACTTCAACACCACGCGAATCGTGAAGCGCAATCCCGTCGACCCCTTCGATCTCTCCAAAGCCGAAGAAGAGGCGCGCGAACAGGTGTTTGAAATGTTCCGGTTCCTGCACAAATACGTCCCCGGCTGTGAGAAGTCCGTCCTGCTCTCGACGGCGACGCATATCGGTATCCGCGAGTCGCGCATGATCGAGGGCGAATACACGCTGACGGCGGATGACCTCCTCGCCTGCCGCAAGTTTGATGACGGGATCGCCGCCTGCAACTATGATATCGACATTCATAATCCCGAGGGCTCCGGCACGACACATTATTACTTCAAGCCCTATACCTACTACACGATCCCCTATCGCTGCCTTGTGCCGAAGGGGAGCGCCAACCTCCTCGTCGCGGGCAGATGTATCTCCTCGACCCACGAGGCACAGGCGTCCTACCGCGTGATTCCCTACGTTGCGACGCTCGGTGAGGCGGCGGGCGTTGCCGCCGCCGTCGCGAACAAAAACGGCACCACCGTCAAAGACGCCCCCGTCGACGAGATTCAATCGACGCTCCGCGCCGAGGGTGCGTTCATCGAGAAAGAACTTGATGTCGAGATCCCGGAGGAAAACGCCTGACGCCCAAGCCGGCTTACGGCAAACCGACGCAATCAAAAACAGGAGCACGATGATTTCGTGCTCCTGTTTCGTATTCTGCACCGATGATAGCGCGCAGGCATCTGATTTTGACTTCACGCAGTTTCTTACTTTGTTTCCGCAGTCGTCTCGTCGGTGGCGGAGGCGTTCTCCTCCGTCCTTCCCTGCTCCTCCGACACGGCGTTCTCCACCTCCCGCGCATTACGGAACGGGAAGAGGAAGCGGCTCTTACTGTGCAGGCGCTTTGCACGGACGCGCATACGCACCTTCAGAGGCTCGAAGCCGATGATGGACTGCGTCTTCTTCGCGAGGGCGCGCAGGAGCGTCACGACATGGAACGAATAACAGAGATCGACGAGGAAGATCCCGAAGAACATACCGACAATGAACGTATCGAAGGGATTGTCGCGCAACCACATAACGGCGGTGACGAGGTGACGGTGCAGCACGAAATAATACAGCGCGCCGATCGCGCCCCAGATGAGGGAGAACAGCGGGCAGATGATGCCGCGAAAGTTGCCCCAGAGGCCCGAATAGTCCCACAGCCGCACCTTCATGCCTTCGGCAAAGATAAGCCCCGTCACCAGTTCCGCCAGCGTCATGGCGACGGTGATGAGGAGAATCAGGAGCACCTTGCCCCACGGAGTCGTGGCAAACGTCGCATCGCCGAGCGAGCAGATGCCGAAGAGGAGCAGCGTCCCCACACCGTAAAGCGGCAGGAACGGTCCCGAAAGGAACCCCGGATTGATCCATTTGCCGTGACGGGCGCGACGGTAAAACAGCTCGAGCAGATACCCGAGGGCACCGCCGATAATAAAGATCATGGCAATTGCGGAAAAAGCCTGCATAGGAATGCCTCCCTGTCTGGTTTGTGCCAGCGACACACTTCTATTGTAACCGTGTCCCGCGAAAAAAGCAAGTCGGTGTCGAAAAACAGAAAAAGCGCCCGGAAAAGCCGAGGTGCGCAACGCTCCCGCCGCGAAAAAAGGCGAAACCCCTTGCAAGTCGGAGCGGAGTGATATATAATAAGTGGTGGATTCATTATGGCAACCCGTTTGCCGGATTATTAACTGAAGAGGTCTTTTTGCCATGTTTTACGACATCAAAATCGGCGCCATGACGCGCCGCCTGCCCCTCTGCCCCATTTCCGATACCATGTCGATCGGTGCTTTCGTCATGTTCGGCGATACCGAACTCACCGAATACTGTGCCGACGAACTCTTAAAGCGCGCCCCCGCGGATTTTGACGTGATGATCACCGCGGAATCCAAGGGAATCCCGCTCATCTGCTCCATGGCACGCAAAAGCGGCAAAGGTCGCTATATCCTCGCGCGCAAGAGCGTGAAACTGTATATGAGCCACGTCATGAAATGCGAAGTGCAGTCCATCACGACGACCGGTAAACAGACGCTGTACCTTGACGGCGCAGACGCCGATTATATGAAAGGTAAGCGCGTCCTCATCGTCGACGACGTCATCTCGACCGGCGCGTCGCTCGAAGCGCTCGAGGCGCTGGTCGCACAGGCGGGCGGCGAGGTCGTCGGCCGCATGGCGGTGCTCGCGGAGGGTGAAGCCATCAGCCGCACCGATATCACCGTGCTCGCCCCCCTGCCGCTCTTCAAGGCGGACGGGACGCCCCTGTCTTAAGTCTTCCCGGCGGAGGAAAACGCGATCGCCGATTCACTGATACAACAAAGAGGAGCCGACAAAAGCGGCTCCTCTTTGTTTTTTAGTAGAAGAACGTATGGGCGCCGATGGTAAAGGCACGCGTGCGGTTCTTCACAATCCACGAGGACGTGGACGTCGCCACATTACAGAAGTAGAGCGTCCCGTTGTCGATCGCGTACCCTTCGAGGCACATCTTGGCGGCGGCGACGGAACTCCACGCAGGCGTATTGTAGATCGTCCCGTTCTGTACCGGCGCGAACTGTCCCCGCTGGAAAATGACACCGTAGACGGTGTTCGGGAACGACGAAGAGCGCACGCGGTTCAGCACCGTGTTCCCGACCGCGATCTGCCCGCGGATCGGCTCGCCCCGACTCTCCGCCGAAATGATGCGGGAGAGCCAATAGAGCTCGTCGGCGTTATAGTAGGCGCTCGCCGGGGTCAGCGCCCGGTAACTTCCCGAAACTGTCCGGGAGATCGCCGTATCCGCGCCCCCGACCGTCAGTCCCAGGGCTTTCGCGAGCGGGTTCAGCGGCACCCACAGTTCCCCGTCGATCATCCGGTTGGCGGCGACGCCGTACAGGCATCGTTCGTTGGCGAAGAAGTAGGTCGCTCCGCGCCCCGCCTCGATGACCAGCCCCGGCGCCGTCAGCGTGGCATAGGCGGTCGCGGTATTATAACGGTATGTAGCCTTGGTGAACAGCGCCGTGAAGGACTTCAGCGGCACGAACGTCTTTCCCTCGATCCGGCTCCCCGTGACGTCGAGTGTCCGGCTCCCCTGACGGAGTGTCACCGCCTGGTAACTGTCCGCACCTGCCGCGGCAGATGTCAGCACCAGCGCCGAGACCAATACCGCCAGAACCAGGAGCCAGACGGTTCCTTTTTTGATTTTTCGATACATTGTATCCTCCTGTTCCCGTTTTTCCCCGAAAAAGGGGTGTTTTCATTGTACCTGCTCCCAGCCCGCGGAGCAAGTGGGAATCGGAGGCAATCAAAAAAGGCGTTTCCACTCCC
>SFZB01000076.1 GCA_004558975.1 bacterium | reverse complement strand
AGAGAAGTGAAGAAATTCTATCTTGCCGTAGTACACGGGACGCCGACGCCGCGCGAGGCGACCCTCTCCGGGTATCTTCTCAAGGACGCGGAGGAGAATCGAGTACGCGTCTATGATGCCCACCCGCCGCGCGGCGCCAAGGAGATCCTGACGCGATATCGCGTGTTGGAGACGCGGGGTGACCTCAGCCTTGTCGAGATTGAACTTTTGACCGGCAGGACGCACCAGATCCGTGCGCACATGGCGCACATCGGGCATCCGCTCCTCGGGGACGGGAAGTACGGGGTGAACCGCGCGGACCGCGCCCGCGGCTATTCGCATCAGGCGCTCTGCGCCTATCGGGTACGCTTCGATTTTTCAGAAAACCCGACGGTGCTTGACCCTCTGCGCGGGCGCGAGTTCGCGATCCCGCGGGAGGACATCTATTTCGTGAGGGAACTGTTTTCGTAACGGCTCTCACGAAACGCATACGGGAAATCAAGTGCTTCCGTCGGCCTATCCGGCGGAGAACGGCGGGTGACATTTCACCCGCCGCTTTCATATCCTGTCATATGAAACTGTCGGAGATGAAACCGGGAGAGCGGGCGCGCGTGACCGCCGTGGCGGAGGGAAATGCCTGCGCGCGCCTCGGCGCGCTGGGCGTCGTGGCGGGGGCGACCGTCGAATGTCTCTATTGCCACCCCTCGGGCGACCCCGTGGCATATCGCGTCGGGGAGACGGTCGTTGCCATGCGCCGCAAAACGGCGGCGCGCATCACCGTCGAACTTCTGTAAATAGCAGGGCGGAGCCGTGTTTTCACGGCTCCGCCTTGTATGATATTCGCTCTGCTCCGGCAGTTCGTCTTACATGGTTTTCGATACCCGGAGCAGGAGCTCCGCCGCGCGGATGCGCGTCAGCGGCGCCGAAGTGGTTTCGCTACCCGTTTTCCCGCCGAGCGGTATCCGCACGGCAAGCGCGGTGTACGCTTCCGAGACGGTACAGGTGCGCGCAGCCCCCGTCATGCGGGCGAGGAGCCGATAGGCGTCTCCGACCGTCACGGTGTCGTTCGGGCGGCAGAGGAGCCGCCCGCCGCTGACCTCTCCGACGAGAAACCCGGCACGTTCGGCGGCAGTGAAGTAACCGCGCAGGACGACGGGGATGTCGCCGTCGTCATCGAAGAGCGTGTGCGCGGTCGCCGCGTCGGGGGCGTAGCCCAGCGTTTTCATCGCCGCGACGAGAAAGCCCGCGCGCGTCATGCTCCCCTCGGCGCGGAAGTCCAGTCCCGTCGGGGTCGCGTCTGCGTCCATGATGCCCGCGGCAACCATGACGGCGGCGAAGCCGCCCGCCGTGTCGTCAAGACCGTCGAAGTCAAGATCCATCGTTTTTTTGTCCACCCGGATCCGCACTGTCGCCGGTGCGGAATAGGCGCCGTGTTCGTCGCGGATGACATAGGTGAACGTATCGGTACCCGTGTAGCCTGCGGCGGGCGTGTAGCGGAAGTCACCCGTCGCCGCACCGGTGACGAAGAGCGTGCCGTGTACGGGGTAAGACATAATGAGATATTCGAGCGTGTCGCCGTCGCGGTCGTAGCCCGAGAGCGTACCGAATACCGAGACGTTCCGCCGGGTCTGCCAGAAGACTGCCGTGTCGGCGTCGGCGAGCATCGGTGCATGGTTTTCCTCCGTGTCGAATCGCATGAGACAGGTCAGCGCGGCACCGCCCGAGAGATTCCCCGCGCGGAACGTGAAGGACGCCTCGGTGACGAGCGGCGTCGCCGGGGTGAAAGTCAGGTAGGGCACCATTGTCCGGGAGACGGTCTGCCCCGCCGAGACGCGCGCACCCCCAAGACGCAGGATCCCGACGGCGGGATCGGGCAGGGAGACGATTGTCAGCGACGGATAGGAGACGACGCCGAGCGCCTTCTGCATATCCGCGTCGGTGAAGCGGATGCTCTCGCCCGGGGCGGCGGAGCGAATGACCGTCGCATCCCCCGTGAGATGCTCCATTGCCGGGGTGAGGACGGCGCCGACGGCGAGCGGCAGGGTGAGCGAGACGAGGAGGAGCGAGAGGACAAGCAGTTTTTTCATCAGCGTTTCTGTTCCTTTCTGTCGGTGAGATTGCCGGATTTGTCGGGGAGGTTTGCCAGCGGTTTCACGGCGGGGGAGGAGACGACCGAACCACTCTCCGAGAAGCGGGAACCGTGGCAGGGGCAGTCCCACGTCTTGGTGTCGGGGTTCCATGTCAGGGCACAGCCGAGGTGCGAACAGACAGGCGCGACGGTGTGGAGCGCTCCGCCGTTGTCACGGTAGGCGGCGACGTTTTTGCCGCCTGCGCGGACAATGCCGCCGGCACCCGGCGCGAGTTCCTCCGCGACCTCCGCCGCGGGCAGGAGCCGTTTCCCAAGCCCGGCGGCGGCTCTGCCGCCCTGCGCGATTGCCGTCCGCAGAGTATCGGCGCCGAAGCGCCCCGGATGCAGATAGGGCGCCACCACGTTCTGCCGCCCCGTAATGAGATCGGTGAGGAGCGTCGCCGCGACCATGCTGCCGGCGATGCCCCATTTGGAGAATCCCGTCGCCACGAAATGGTCGGGCGCGAGCGAGGAGTACGTGCCGATGAGCGGCAGACCGTCAGGGCTTATGCAGTCCTGCCCCGCCCATTCCGACACCACGCGGATGCGCGGATAATACCGGATGGCGGCGGCGCGCAGGTAGGAGAGCCCCGTGTGTTCGGGGTCGCGTCCCCATTCGCCGGTGCGGTGCCCGCCACCCACGAGCAGGAGCGTGTTGCCGTGTGAGCGGAGCGACAGCCCCCCGCGGTCAATGCCGAAGTACATACCGGGCAGGGGCGTGATTCCCCCGAGCGCGATACCGTAGGACAGCGATTGATACAGTTTCATAAAGTACAGCCCCGGGAAGTTGCGGAACGGGTAATGACAGGCGTAGACGATCTTCTCCGCCTCCATTTCCTGCCCGTCGTCCATGAGGAGAGAGTTGCCGCGCACGTCCGTCACCGCGAGACCCGTGTAGACATCGACCCGCCGCGCGAGCGCGGCGAGGAACTTCACGGGGTGGAACTGCGCTTGCCCCGGATACACGAGCGCAAGGGAGACGTCAAAGGGAAGTGCCGTGCGCCGCTTCATCTCGACGCGCAGGCCTGCCCCGCGCGCCGCGATGGCTTCCGCCTCCAGTTTCTCCGGGGCGCGCCTTGTGTAGAGCACGGCAGGCAATTCTTCGTAGTCGCATCGGATCCCCTCACGCCGGATGACCTCCCGGTATTCGTCGAGCGCACGGCTCTGTGCCTCGGCATAGATGCGTGCCGCCGCCGCGCCGCGCTCCGTCAGCAGCTTCCCATAGGTAAGCCCTGTCGCCACCGTGATTTTCCCGGTGGACGAGGCGCTCTGCCCGTACCCGACCTCATGGGATTCAATGACGATCGCCCGGATGCCCGCGCGGCGGAGCATATATGCCGTGAGGATGCCGGTGAGTCCCCCGCCGATGACGGCGACCTCGCATTTTTTCGGTAGCCACCCCTCGCGCCCGCCGATGGCGGGCGGCGCCGTGAGATGCCAGTAAGACATAATGATGAGCCTCCTCGGTTTTTGTTCCCAGTATTGCCACGGCGTGGCTTTTTATGCAGTCCGCGTTCCACCGAAAATCCGACTTGGCAAACCGCCCGGCCTGTGCTAGAATAAAAAAGGAAAACAAAATACGGGAGGTTCGTTTGCATGAAAAGGGTCTTTCTCGTGGTTCTGGACAGTTTCGGTATCGGCGCGGCGCCGGACGCCGCCGCCTTCGGTGACGCGGGTACGGATACGCTCGCCGCGTGCGCCGCTACCGGGCACCTCGCGGTGCCGCATCTCGTCTCTCTCGGGCTCGGGAACATTGACGGCGTGACCGCCGTCCCTGCGTCGCCGTCGCCTGTCGGTGCCTATGCACGCCTGCGGGAACTCTCACAGGGCAAGGATACGACGATCGGGCATTGGGAGATCGCCGGGCTTGTCTCGCCCCGCCCGCTCCCCACCTACCCCGACGGGTTCCCGGAAGAGGTGCTGGAGCCGTTCCGCCGCGCGACGGGCAGGGGCGTACTCTGTAACCGCCCGTATTCCGGCACCGATGTCATTCGTGATTATGGGGAAGAACATCTGAAAACGGGATCGCTGATAGTCTATACGTCAGCGGACAGCGTTTTTCAGATCGCGGCACACGAAGAAATCGTTCCTCCCGAAAAACTTTATGAGTATTGCCGCATTGCGCGAAAGATCTTGAAGGACGAACACGGCGTGGGGCGCGTTATCGCGCGTCCGTTCATCGGGTCTCCCGGGGCATTTGTCAGGACATCCAACCGCCACGATTTTTCG
>SFZB01000075.1 GCA_004558975.1 bacterium | reverse complement strand
GAGGTTGGAGCAGAACGCTACCGTCACGCAGGTGACGGCGAGGAGAGAGGACATGAGTTGTCCGCCCACACAGCCGTTGATGACGGCGTCGGACACCGTCGCCCCTGCCGCGCGGAGCGCGGAGCGGAAGGAATCGTCGTACACTTTTTTGAGGAAGGTGGTGTACAGCACCAAAAGGATCAGAGGCGTGATGAGGGACGAGAAGAACAGCCCCTTGTCTTTGAAGTAGAGTTTTGTATTGCGCTTGATGAGCGCCCCGAGTCCTGTCATCTCGTTTCACCTCCCGTGAGGACTTTGCCGGTGACGGCAAGGAATACGTCGTCCATTTTTCCTTTTGCGATCTCGTAGTCGCGGAACAGCTCCGGATAGCGGAGGATTAGTTCGGTCGCCGCCGCCGTGTCGGGGACTGCGACCCGGTAGGCGTCGCGGATCCGTTCATACGGCGCCCCGAGCTTCCGTACCGCCTCTTCTTCGGCGCCGTACAGCGTGATGAAGTCACTGGTGTAGGCGTTTTTCAGCGTCAGGGGCGTTCCCTCGGCGGCAATTTCGCCATGGTCAAGAATGACGACATAGTCCGCGTCCGCCGCCTCTTCCATGTAATGGGTGGTGAGAAAGACGGTCATATGCTCCTCCCGACGCAGGTCGGCGATGACGCGCCAGAGGAGGTTCCGCGTCTGGGGGTCGAGCCCGGTCGTCGGTTCGTCGAGAATGAGGATCCTCGGCTTGTGCAGGAGCGCGCGGGCGATGTCGATGCGCCGCCGCTGACCGCCGGAGAGCTTGCCGACCGGGCGGCGGAGCAGGTCTTCAAAGTCGAGCATACGGGCGAGCTCGGCAAGACGCGCACGGAACGCCGCGCCATGGATGCCGTACAGCGCCGCGCGGCTCTCGAGGTTGTCTTTGACGGTCAGGTCTTTATCGAGGACGGAATTTTGAAAGACGACACCGAGCGTGCGTTTGATGCTGTCGGGGTCATGGTCGAGATCCGTCCCGCAGATTTCCACCTTGCCGCTGTCCTTTTTGAGTTCGCCGCAGATAATATTGATCGTGGTGGATTTCCCGGCGCCGTTGACGCCGAGGAAGGCGAAGAGTTCACCCTCCCGCACGCGGAAGCTCAGGTCGCGCACGGCGTGCAGGTCGCCGAAGTGCTTTTGCAGATGTTCGATTCGAATCATGTCGTTCATGGTTCATTCCTCGTTTCCAAAGATACGTTGTCATGTTCCGGGGCGTCCCCGGCGCAGTCACCCGTCAATGTAAATGGATGAATATAGATCGAACCTTATTATACGCGCTATGCCCAGCCGATGCAATAGGGCGGCGGAAAACCGACCGTTTTGTTGTCGGTTAACAGAAAACCGTCGGCGACCGGGTCGCCGACGGCGGGGGGGTGTCAGACACCGAAGAACTGCAACAGATCGTCGAAATAGGGGAATACCGTTTCGTCACCCGAGCCGAAGATCTCATGCTTTGCGTCTTCATATGTTTTGACGGTGCAGTGGGGCAGACGCGCGGCGAGCGCCAACTGCGGCGGGCGGGAGACGGTGGTATCCTGTCCCGCAAGCGCCATCAGGATCGGGGTGCCGACTTTTTCCGGCGCTCCTTTTTTCATCAGCATTTTACGGACGCGCAGGGACTGGTATGCCCAGCCGTAGGTGGAGCAGGTCGTGTGGAATTCCGGCGTCGCCTCCTTGATGGCTTCGTATTCGTCGAAGCGCTCGCGGCAGGTCTTGCAGGAGTCCTCGAACGCCTCTTTCCCCGTATAGGGGGCAGAGATGAACGCGCGCTTTTTCCCGCGCCCAAAGAGGAGCGCCCCCCGCAGAACCGCCCGCGCGAGCGGGATCGGGACACCGCCGCTCTCGGGTACGATCATCGGGGAGGAGAGGAACGCCCGCTCGAAGGTGTCCGGGTGCCGCTCCATATAGAGCAGGGCGATGGCGCAGCCCATGGAGTGTGCATAGAGATACGGCTTGCCTGTGGCGTCTTTCCGCACCTCCTCCATGAAGAGCGCGAAGTCGTCTGTGTACTCTTCAAAGCGGCGGATATGCGTCAGCGACGGGTCCTGTACGGCGCGGGGAGAGTGCCCGTGCCCGCGGTGTTCGAGAATCCACACGCGGCAACCGCTCCGGAGGAGATAGTAGACCGCCTCGTGGTATTTCTCAATGGATTCCGTAAACCCGTGGGAGATGACGACCGTTTTTCGGGCGTTCTCCGGCGTAAAGACGGCATAATGCAGCGGCTTTCCGTCGTACCCGGGGAGATAGCCGTCGCGTCGGCGGTCGGTCAGATACGGCAGTACCGCAGAGGGGAAGAGCGTCGGAATATCCGCGGCGCGTACATAGAAGTCCCTCACGGTGCCGCCTCCGTATCGTCCGCGCCGCTCGTTTCTGCGTCGCTCACACCGTCGGGGGCTTCACTCTCCGGCTTTCCGGCGGAGACGATCGTTTGCATGATCGAACTTTCGTTATAGAGGAAGAACAGCACCGCGCCGACAAGACAGCAGACGGTGGCGATGATGGCGGTCATTCGGTAACTGAATTCGGTACCGGAGACCGTGACGGAGGTGAAGATCAGGAGTGAGAGCGCCTGCCCGAGTTTCATGGCGAAGGTACGTGCCGCGAAGAACATACCGCTCCGCTGTTCACCGTAGGTCAGCGCGTCCGCTTCGGCAATATCGGCGACGACCGCCTGCGGCAGAATGCCGAGGATCGCCATGGGAATGCCCGCGAGGACGGCGATGAGGTAGCCCCACCACAGCCCCTCACGGCAGAGTGACGCGACGAGGAACACTGCCGCATAGGCGAAGAAACCGACAATGATGATCTTTTTCTTGCCGAGTTTGGGTGCCAGACGGTTGACGACGGGATAGAGACACAGGCTGACGACCGTCATGACGACGGTCAGGAGGAACGTGTTGCTCTCGCTCGCGTGCATGAGGCGGGTGATATAGAAGGCGAGCCCTGTCTGGAAGAGCGTCACGGCGAAGAAGTAGATGACGTCGGAATACACGAAGCGGCGGAACTGCCTGTTCCTAAAAGACTTGAAGAGAGACGAGAAGGCTTTTGTTTTTACGGGTTCGGAGTGAATATAGTCACGCTCCCGGATAAAGAAGGACGGCACCAGCATGGCAATCGCGGCGACGGCGGCAAGAATGGCGATGGCGAGCCGGACGGCGTTTGCCGCCCCGAGGGACGCGGTGAAGAGCCCCGCGAGGTTGGGGAGCAGGTACGCGACCGAGAGCCCCGCGATGTAGGTGAACGAGATATAGGTCGAGACGTTGATTCTGTTCTTCTGCGTATCGCCGAGCTCGGCAATCAACGCATTGTACGGTGTGCAGTAGATTGTCATGAACAGGTAGAACAGCATCAGCGTGATAAACAGAATGACGTCGTTCGCGATCACGCTGCCGGTCGCAGGGAACGCGAAGACCCCGACGGTAATGACGGCGAACGGAATGGCGATGACCTTCATGAAGGGGATACGCCTGCCGCCCTTAAAACTACTGGCGTCCGACCACCCGGCGATGAGCGGATCGGTGACGGCGTCGAACAGCCGACCGACGGCGGTGATCAGACCGAACAGCGTCACGCTGAGGAACAGGGGCTTGGCGGTGATGGCGGAACCGAAAACAGCACCTTCTCCGGTGTAGTAGTACACCATCCAGCTGCTGATGATGCCGGACAGCAGGCTCCAGCCGAATTGCCCGACCGCGAAAATCCACAGGACTTTATTGGTGATCTTTTTCATGGGACGACCTCCGTTTGGCAGAATGCTACCGTATCAATTATATATTTTTCACAATTCATTGTCAACTTCCAAGCGGAATCTATTCAATTCAACCGATAAAGCGGTAGATATTGTCATTGTGAACGGATGGGGAGGCGATGCCGCCTACCGAAAAAGGCGCCCTCGCGCGGAGGACGCCTTTTTGATTGCGGGCTAACGGGATCGGAGACGTCAGACCTCGCCGCCGTTGAAATCCACCCATTTCCGTTTTTCGGGGTCAATGCACAGCACCATTTTGCCGAGCGTCAGGTCGAAGATCTGTTCGCCGTACTGCGGGCAGTAGCGCAGGCGCTCCTCCGTCGTGCAGACGGTTTTGTGGGCGCGGTTGCGGGTTTGAATCCCGGCATCCGTCCACCGCCCCCGTAAGACGTCCTTTTCGCCGGGGACGCTCTCCAGTGCCTCTTTTGGAACGTACAGAACCACGCCGTTGCGATAGTCTTTCTGAAACCCGTATTCACTGTTCTCCCCGACGATCTTAATCTCTCGCCAGGTGTTCGGCACGCAGAGGGTGGTGAGAGGACCCCCGTCGCCGTACACATCGCGGAACGCGTTCATGTGATAGACCCCGTTCAGGAGGAATACATTCTTGTCGTCCGCGACGGCTTTGTCGATGGTCGCCTGTAAGACGCATTCGTCATGCCCCCGGCAGACGAAATCCGCCTGTACATCACCCGTGTAGTTTCCGA
>SFZB01000074.1 GCA_004558975.1 bacterium | reverse complement strand
AACGCCGATGAGGAGGACTACAACCCGTGACACCACGCGAAACGCTCACAGAACTCATCTGCACCGCGGCGGCGCGCGGGACGCTCCGCCGTCTGACGCCGAGAGACGTCTCCCCCGATCTCGTCGTGTCTCTGCACGCATGCGATATTGCGACCGACATCGTCCTCGACACCGCCGCCGGCCTCGGCGCCAAGGTGATCCTCTCCACGCCCTGCTGTCACCGCTATCTGAACCATCGGCTCGCAGACCCCGCGCTCGCGTTCGTCTCGGCATATCCGCACCTGCGGGGCAAGCTCTGTGAAGTCCTGACCGAGGGCTTGCGTCTCGCACGCTTGAAATCCCGCGGCTACGCCGTAACGGCGAGCGAACTCACCGACCCCGACGACACGCCGAAAAACACGCTCCTCATCGCACGAAAACGTGCGGATTTCCGCGCGGACAGCGCCGAGGCAGCGGCGCTCACGGCGGAATACCGGGCACTCGTCACCCGTCTGACGGGCGGCGACCCGGACGACTACCTAAAGGAGATCCGGCTATGAGTGCAGACGTTTTTCTCTCCCGCTCCGCCGAAGAAACGGAAGCGGCGGGTGAGGCACTCTGCCGTTCCCTGCTCCGGGCGGGGGCACGGCACGCCTATGTGGCGCTGTACGGAGACATGGGGGTCGGCAAGACTGCCTTTGCCCGCGGATTCGGGCGGGCGCTCGGGATCACGAACGTCAAAAGCCCGACGTACACCGTCGTCTCGGAGCATCGCGGCGATCCCGTGCCGCTCTTCCATTTCGATCTCTACCGTCTCACGGACGAGGACGATCTTTACACCGTTGGCTACGACGACTACCTGCGCCGCGAGGGGTATATCCTCACGGAATGGAGCGAGCGGATGCCGGAGGTGATTCCCGCAGACGCCGTTACCGTGCGGCTCGAACGCACGGGGGAAGAAAATGTACGGAGCATCACGATCGGAGGTGTGCCGAAGTGAATATACTTGCCTTTGATTCTACCGCCGTGACCGCCTCGGTCGCAGTCACGCGCGATGAAACGGTGCTCGCCGCCGCCCGCGCGAATAACGGACTGACGCACAGCGAGATCCTGCTCCCCATGGCAGAGGCGATGCTCGACGCCGCCGGGGTGGTGCTCGACGGAATCGACCTCTTCGCCTGCACGGCGGGACCCGGCTCCTTCACCGGGGTTCGGATCGGCACCGCAACCGTGAAAGGTCTCGCCTTCGGTCGCGGGAAACCCTGCGTCGGGGTATCGACGCTCGAAGCGCTCGCGGAAGGGCTTTCCCCGCTCCCGGGCATCCTCATCGGCGTCATGGACGCGCGCCGCGCGCAGGTCTACTGCGGCATCTTCACGATGCGGGAGGGGCTCCTGACACGCCTCGCACCCGACCGTGCCATGCCGCTCGCAGACCTCGTCGCCGAGGTCATGCGGGACTACCCGGAAGCCCCTATCCGGCTCGCCGGTGACGGCTACGACCTCGCCTATGCCGCGTTTCTCGCCGCAGGGTGTCCCGGGCTCACCGAAACGCCGGAGGCACTCCGCTGTCAGAGCGGCGCCGCCGTCGCGCGCTGTGCCCTGCGCGCCTACCGTGCCGGGCTCGCCGTTACGGATGAGGAACTCCGCCCTGTCTATCTGCGTCTCCCGCAAGCGGAACGCGATCTGATCGAAAAACAAAAACTGACTGAAAAAGAGCAAGGAGCAACATCATGACAAAACGCAAAATCTACATCGGTGCGGATTCCGCCGGCTATCCGCTGAAAGAAAAACTGAAAGTCCATCTGACAGAGCGCGGCTACGACGTCACCGACATGGGGACGGACTCCACCGCATCCTGCCATTACCCCGAGTTCGCGGCAAAGGTGTGCCGCGAGGTGCAGGCAGCGCCCGATACGACGTTCGGCATCCTCGTCTGCGGCACCGGCATCGGCATGAGCATGTGCGCCAACAAGTTTAACGGTGTGCGCGCCGCCGTCTGCTCGGACACCTATTCGGCACGGCTCACGCGTAATCACAACAACGCGAACGTCCTCTGTCTCGGCGCCCGCGTCATCGGTGAATGCCTTGCGGAAGACGTGCTCGACGCCTTCCTCGCGGCAGACTTCGAGGGCGGGCGGCACCAGATCCGTCTCGACATGATGAAGAAGATTGAGGAAGAGAACCGGTGATGTCGGCTCTCGCGACGCGCCCCGAAACGGTACACCGGCATTCCCCGCATTAAGACATTTCCTTTTTATTTATATAGCAAAACGGCTCCCGTCTCGGGAGCCGTTTTCAAATTCCGGTATTACGGCGCTGAACCATTCCTGCTGTCGTGTCCGGTGATGCACCGTTACTGTCGTACAGGAGCGTAACGCCGTGACGTTACCGCGCGAGAGGAGCGAGCGCATCCACCGCCGAGCCGCGCGCGATCAGGCGCGCGTGCTCGGTAAGAAAGGTCAGCACCGTACCGGAGCGACGGACGCCATATTCCGATAAAACGCCAAGTATTCCGGGCTCCTCCCCGTCATCTTCATCTTCAAGCGACAAATACCAGACCCCGTCTTCGCCACGATAGGCGTCGGATACGCCCCCGTAGGCACGACCCGCGAGGACGCGGCACGCCGCCGTCATGGCATCGATACCGTCAAACGAATACAGCACTCTCCCCCGTCGCATACGGTATTCCTCCCTCCGTCCCCCGCTACCGGTGCCGGAGAGACGCGTCACAAACATTTCTCCGCCGCCGGAGCGGTCGCGCCATAGTTGCACCAGTACGCGCGCGTTGACCGCGTCAAACCCGGAAAGGCGCCGGATATCGGCGAGAAGCCGTTCCACCGCAGTACGCGGCGGTTCCTCTTCTCCCTCCCCGATGAGTCCGTACGATTCCATTTCCTCTTCCGTGAGGATTACTTTCAGTTTTGTGTCACTGATGACGATGAGTTCCATTATGTATCTCCCTGCCGATCGGCTTTGTTCCATTATACGCCGAAGGGCGCCAAAGCGGTACCCCGAAACTGCCGGAAATACAGGAAAAACAAGGGGGAGCGACAGGGGTATTCCCTGCCGCTCCCGGCATTGGTGAGGATTGGTCAGACACGATTGGCGTCTCCCCGGTATCCGACCGCGCGAATACCGCCCGGCATCACGTCAGCCGACCGTGTAGGTCGTGCCCTCTTTCGTATCGATGAGCGTCACGCCGCGGGCGGCAAGCTCCGCACGGATGCGATCCGCCTCGGCATAGTTTTTATTCTTTTTTGCGGCGGCACGGGCGGCAATCGCCGCTTCAATCTCCGCCGCCGTCATCCCGTCGGCGGCAGGCGTGGCAGGCGTCTCCGCTTCCGGCACGGGTGCATCGAGCAGTCCGAGCGCCAGCACGGTATCGAATTCCCCGAGCAGGGCACGCTTGGTCGCGGCGTTCAGCGGTGACTTCAGCACATCGTAGAGAACCGTCACGGCAAGCGACGTGTTGAGGTCATTGTCGAGTGCGGCACGGAAGGCGACGCGGAAGGGCTCTGCCCCCGCCTCGTCCACCGTCTCTCCCTCCCCGGGGGTCAGCGCGGCGATCTTCGCCATCAGCTTCCGATACGCGGTCGCGGCGTTATCGAGGTTCTCATACGTGAACACCAGCGACTTGCGGTAATGGGAGCCGAGGCAGAAGAAACGATACGCCAGCGGCGAATAGCCCTTGCTCTCGAGGAGCGAAACGGTGAGAAACTCGCCCTTCGACTTGCTCATCTTACCGTTCGCGGTATTCAGATGCAGGACGTGGAACCAGTATTTGCACCACGGATGCCCGAGGTAAGCCTCGCTCTGCGCAATCTCGTTCGTGTGGTGGGGGAACGCGTTATCGATCCCGCCACAATGAATATCGAGGTATTCCCCGAGATACTTCATCGAGATGCAGGAGCATTCAATGTGCCAGCCGGGATAACCGACGCCCCACGGGCTGTCCCACTTGAGTTCCTGGCTGTCGAACTTCGACTTGGTAAACCAGAGGGCGAAATCCGCCTGATTCCGCTTATTGGCGTCCGCCTCCACCCCGTCACGCACGCCGACGGCAAGATCCTCCTCGCGGAAGCCGTGGAACACGTAGTACTTATCGAGTTTGGAGGTATCGAAATAGACGTTTCCGCCCGAGACATAGGCATAGCCCTTCTCAATCAGGGAGGAAATCACGCGGATAAAGTCGTCGATACACCCCGTCGCAGGCTGTACGACATCGGGCGTGCGGATCCGCAGCTTTTCACAGTCGGCAAAGAATGCGTCCGTGTAGAACTTCGCGATCTCCATGACGGTCTTGTGTTCCCGCTTCGCGCCCGTCAGCATCTTGTCCTCGCCGGCGTCGGCGTCGCTCGTCAGATGACCGACGTCCGTAATGTTCATCACCCGCTTCACATCATAGCCGAGATAGCGGAGATAACGGTCGAGGATATCCTCCATGATATAGGTGCGGAGATTCCCGATATGGGCATAGTGATACACCGTGGGGCCGCAGGTGTACATGG
>SFZB01000073.1 GCA_004558975.1 bacterium | reverse complement strand
ACAAAGAGGAGCCGCATTTGCGGCTCCTCTTTGTTGTATCCGTTTTTGATTATGCGGGTGGTCTAGCGGGGGGTTCCTCGAAAAAAGTGCGGAGAGGAAACCTGCTTTAAAAAGTTTTCTCTCCGCTTTTGCCAATCGGGACTTTACCGATCGGTTTCTTGTCGATCGGGGCTTTCGGGCTTTTGCCCCGCCTTATGCCTCGGCGGTCTTTTTGTGCTTTTTCTTCGGTGCGGGGGTTGCCTCGACGACTACCTCGACCTCGGGCTCTTCGACGGGCGTTACCGTCTCGGGCGCGGTCTCGGCAGATGCCGTGTCGGCGCTCTCGGCGTCCTCCTCGGCTCTGCGCTCGGCGCGGCGCGCACGGGCATCTTCAACTTTGGTACGGACGCCGTCCACGACGGTGCCGACTTTTTCTTTTACGACCTCGGCGCCCTCGGTCACTTTGACCTTGGCTTTCCCGCCGAATTCTTTCGCTTTGCCGCCGATCTCCGTCGCCTTTTCCTTGACGTTCGTGGCGAGGGTCTTCGCCCCGGCGATGACTTTACGGATCCCGTCTGCGGGTACGACGACGTGCGCGTGACCGGGTTCTACGGTGCCGTCTTCATTCGCCTTTTTAGGTGTCACCTCAATGCGGTAAACGAGGGACTCCACAGTGACTTTCTTTTCTCCGTCTGCCTCTTCGGTTGTCTCGGATTTGTACGGAACGAGCGCGGCGACCGCCGTCGCACCCAGAAGAAACTTAAACCAATTCATGAGGAAACTCCTTTCTTGTGCCAGCGTATCTGCTGATTTTTCCTTGGTGCTATTATAGTAACATACGCGCGCGGAAAATGCAAGAGCGCGCCGCCACGTCATCAAAAAGTTACGATTTTCCGGTAACACCGTGATTTTCCATACGTTCCCGCAGTGTCCCCGGTCTTGCAAAGCCCCGCTCATCGGTGGCAGCACCTGTCAGACGTATCTGCGAAAGCGGGCGTTCAAGACCCGTCTTTTAAAAAACTTCCCGCCGGGAAGAACCTTTACTCCGCTCCTCCCGTCACAACGCAGGCAAGTGCATAGCCGGTGCCGAACGCGTCGGAGAGGAACCGCGTTTCCAGGCTCCGCGCCGTTTTCAGGATTCCCTCGGCGGCTTTGAAATCAAGGGCGCCGCTGCCCGTCGCTTTGACTGCCGCTTCGGTCAGGCACCAGAGCCGCCCGAAGACCCGCGGCGCTTCCTCCGGAGAAGCCGCACGGAGTTCTGCGAGGAATCCGGGCGAGAAAAAGCGCTCCGCGAGCGCGAGATACCGCTCCGCGCGTTCGCCGCGGGGGAGCGCTTCTATATCGACCCCCACCGCCGGTGCCGTCTCTCCGGGGGTCGCCTGTGCCAGTGCGGCGGCGGCGATGCGCCCGCTGTGCGAGAGCGAGAACGTCAGGTCGCGCCGTCCCTCAAAGTACGGCTTCCCCGTCTCCGTATAGGCCACGGTGAGCGCGCGGTAGTCCTCTCCCACCTCCCGCAGGAGCCGACGGAGCGCCACCTCTGCCGCCAGTCGCCGCGCCCGATCCTCGGGGTTCTTCGGGCTCCGAATGCGCGACGCCCGCACAAGCGGCAGATTTGAAACGACGAACTCGAACTTCGCCGCGTCCAGATACGGCGTAATCTCTTCGGTCAGAATATGAATGTTTTCCGCCATGGCTTACTTCACGAAAAGACCCAGCAGCGGATCCAGCACATTCAGCAGCAGAAACCACAGAAGCGCCGCCGCCACCGAAGTATAGACGAGCCCCATATAGTCGTCTGCGGAAAACTTCATCGCCCGCGTCTCGACATAAGAACGGCGCTCGGCGGGGATGTAAAACCGCGTTGCGTCGTCGACCGCAAGGCGGAACCCCTGCTTTTTCTGCCGCCGCGCCTTGCCGTGGGGCGTGTCCGGCTCCTGCGTATCGGTACTCTTTGCGGTCGGTTCGTCGCTGTCAGTCGTGGCGGCGGTGTCATTCGCCGCGTCGCTCATACCGTCCGTAGCGGCGCTCGCGTCCGACGTAACGGCAGGGGTGCCCCCCTCTGCGTCCGACGCGGCAAATTGTGCCCTCAGACGGTCGAGCGCGTCGGAGGACGCGTTACGGTAGAAGATGCCCGTCGGGTCGGAAAGACGGCGAAGAAGACGCCGATAGCGGAAGGTACCCGGTATATAACCGAGTTCCGACAGCGTTTTCGCCGTGTCGGGTGCATCGGCGCCCGACTCCGCGAGGCGTCGTAAGAACGCTGCCTCCCGGGCGCGAAGTATCGTGAAACAGACCGCGGCGAGAATCACTCCGACGGCGACCGCCGTGATGAGATACGGCAGAAACGCAAACGCCTCCCCGCCGTTTTCCACGCGGAACAGATCCGCAAAATAGGAGACGACCGCGCGCCCCCGCAAAACAGATGCCATCATGCAGTTCCTTTCTCCCCCGAAACCTCGGGGGTATAAACGTGCGCCGCCACTGTTTTCGGGTGGCGGCGCCTTCACATTTGGGTCAGATCTGATCGAGGAAGTCGGCGCCGCAGATTTGCGTCAGGAGAATCTCGAGGTCCTCGTTGTCGTCGTAGAACAGCGTGACGGATTTTTGTACACCGCGGTCGGAGATGGCGACGCGGCGCCCGAGATGGCTCGTCATGCGGCGCGCGAGATCGGCGGCATAATCCACGTGATAGGGCTTCTCCCCCTCCGGCTTCGCGGGGCGGTTGGCACGCTTGACGGCTTTTTCGAGGTCGCGCACGGAAATGCCGCCTGCGGCGACCTGCGCCGCCAGCTTGATGAGTGCCTCACGGTCACGGCACCCGAGCAGGGTGCGCGCGTGCCCGGCGGTAATGGCGCCGTCGCGCAGCATCACAAGTACTTCCTCGGGCAGGTCGAGCAGGCGCAGGGCGTTCGCGATGGCGGGACGGCTCTTGCCGACGCGCTCCGACAACTGTTCCTGTGTCAGGTCGAAATTGTCCATCAGCGCACGATAAGCCATGGCTTCCTCGAGCGGATTCAGATCCTGTCGCTGAATGTTCTCGATGAGCGAGATCTCCGCCGCCTCGGCGTCGTCCTGCTCGATGACGATCGCGGGGATTTCCGTGAGCCCCGCCATTTTGGACGCGCGCCAGCGGCGCTCACCTGCGACGATCTGATAACGGTCGTTCGGGAGCGGGCGCACCAGAATCGGCTGCAGAAGCCCGTGCGCCGAAATGGAGGACGCGAGCCCGGCGAGCGCCTCTTCATCAAAGGTCTTACGCGGCTGATCGGTCTTGGGTTCGATCATCGCCACCCGCAGGGTGCAGAGGCGGCTCCCTTCCCCGTCACTCCGTGCGTTATCCGTAAACAGGGCGTCAAGCCCCCGCCCGAGTCCTGTCTGTTTTGCGCTCATGTCTGATACTCCTTTTTCTTTATGATCTCTTTCAATCCGTATTTTGCCGTTGCTTGCCCTTGCAGCCGTATCGCAGCAAAGCAGTCAATACAATAATGACAAAATATGGAAATTATTACTGATTAGCCCTAAATGTCTGGCGTCGGTTTCACGTGAAACATAACGTTCAAACAGAAAAATGCGGAAAAACAATTAAAAATTCACCGGAATGAATGAAGAAACGAACGAAAATCCGAAACGGAAGCGAAATGAAAATTGCAGAAGAAATATAATAATAATGAAAGCGGAAGAAGCACGAACAACACAATCAGATGCCGAAAACGACTGGCGCACCCCCCAAAAAAACAGATTGGCGGGCATCAATTTCTCTGAAAGCGCGGAAACCCCAAGTCAATTTGCGAGAAAATACTCTAAGAGGCGCCGAAACCGTTCACAACACCGTAAAACAGGCAAGTAAGGATTCGCAGCGGACAAGCAAGGATTCGCGACGGGCGAGAAAGGGCGTTCGCAACTGGCAAGAGGAACTTTGCCCCGTGCGGGTTGGTATTTGACGTTGTGCCGCGCTTGTGCGGCACTCGGACGGCCGTTAAAGGGGCGCTTGTTTGACGTAGCGAGAGAGTCATTTGGCGTTGCGAGACGCTGATTTAACGTTGCGAGAGACTCATTTGACGTTGCACGACGCTGATTTAACGTTGCTGACGCTTGACAGCGCTCGGACGGCAAGAAAGAAACGCATTTTCAGATGCGGCGCACCAGCTCTTCTGCCGCCTCGGTATACTCCTCGGCGCTTCTCGAGTTGGGATCGAGATAGTGGATCGGCTTGCCGAATCCGGGCGCCTCCGAGAGACGTACACTTCTGGAAATGGGCGTGCTGAACAGCTTATTCGGATAATAACGTTTGATTTCCGCAATCACTTGGCGCGTCAGCGTCAGTCGACCGTTATACATGGTCGGCAGGATGCCGATGAGCTGGAGCGACGGGTTATAATTCTTCCGTACGCGCTGAATGTTCGGGATCAGCTGTGAAAGCCCCTCGAGTGCGTAAAATTCGCACTGCATCGGCACAAGTACCCCGTCGGACACCGAAAGCGCCGATATGGTGAGGAATCCGAGCGACGGCGGACAGTCGATCAGGATATAATCATAGT
>SFZB01000022.1 GCA_004558975.1 bacterium | reverse complement strand
TAAACCACACGCCCCTCAAACGTGCGCGTCTGCCAGTTTCGCCACTCTCGCGTGGACGCATTTTATTATACAGAACGTGGCGGGGTTTGTCAAGGGAAAGTTTTTGTTTTTGCAAGTTTTTTTGAAAAGGAGACTTTTCCGCTGTTTTACACAAACGTCGGGGGCGTATTTCGTCACAAGGCGGAATTGCTTTTCCTCTGACGCCATGCTACAATAGTAACAATCAAAGTATCCGTTATTCCAATTAAGCCGCACGCCGTCTGTAACGGACGCGGGACTTCCGCCTGTGCGCGGACATACGTCGTCGGGAAGAGCCGTGCAAAGGAAACCAAATGAAAAGAAATGTACGTATTCTGTCGCGGCTGCTTGCCGCCGTCATACTTCTGACCGCCCTGTTCCTTAGCGCCTGCGGGAAGAAAGATGCCATACGGGAAACGCGGGAAATTCTTTCCGCCGCCGATAATTTTACCTTTACCTATACGATTGAGGGGCGGGAAAGCACCGACCGCCTGGCGCTGTATTATGTGCTGTCTGCCACGAAAGATGTGTGGTCGGAGGAATCTGTTCTTGGCGTCACCTATGGAGTGTCCGGCGCCGACGGCGTGACGGTCTGGGAGGCGGCGGGCGATACCTATGTGCCGTCCCGCTCGTACACGCAGGCGGAATATGCGGAGCTGACGCGCGGCGCGGAGAGCACCTATGGCAGGTTTCTCTCTTATCTCTCTCCCGACGCGTGGGAGTGGAGCAGAAAGCGCGAAGCGTTTGTGTTGAAGGATTATGACATGTTCGCGTCGCTCGGAATGGAACTGACCGACATGGAACTTGCCATCACCGGCAGGACCTGCACAATCATGGGGAAGGGTGTACAAATGGACGGTACGGCACGTTATCCCGTCGTCATTACGATGGCGGTCACCGGCATCGACGAAACAACCATTACCCTCCCGACCGATATCACGGACAACTGACAGAAACCACTGAAGGGTTATAAACGCAGCCCCCGGTTAGCGTACGTCCTCCCACGAAAACGTCGTGGGAGTCCCCTCGGAGAGGAGCCCCGCAAAATCCCGCTGTCGCAGGACTTCGTAGACCGCGACGGCGACGCTGTTCGAGAGATTGAGAGAGCGCAACCCCTCCCGCATAGGGATCCGTACACAGGTGTCGGGGCGCTCTGCAAGAATATGCTCGGGGAGCCCTGCGGTCTCCCTGCCGAACATTAAATAGACGTCCTCCGGGTAGGTGACTTCGGTATAGGATCTCGGACTCTTTGTCGAGAAGCAATAGATGGTTTTGTCAGCGTGGAGCCGGAAAAACGCCTCCTCGTTGTCATAATAGGTAATATTCAGTTTGTCCCAGTAGTCGAGACCGGCGCGCTTCAGCTTGCGGTCATCGATCGTGAACCCGAGTGGGCGGATGAGGTGCAGAGCCGCGCCCGTTGCCGCACAGGTGCGCGCGATGTTGCCGGTGTTCTGTGGGATTTCGGGACAATGTAAAACAATATTGATCATAAAAGGCTCCTTTTCTTTTCATAACCATTCTACCCGGATGCGGGGAAAAGTCAAGAGGACACGGGAGGTACTATGAGGATTCTCGCACTCGGCAACAGTTTCTCGGAGGACGCGACGGCGTATCTCGAACATCTCGCCCCCGCACTGTATGTCCGCAATCTGCACATCCCGGGCTGTTCGCTCGAGACACATGCCGCGCATCTCGCGGCGGGGGACAAGGCGTATGTGTTTCAGGAACACGGACGCGCCATTCAGCCGGAACACGTTGCGGCAAACGATATCATGGCAGGGACGCCGTGGGACGTCGTGACCGTCCAGCAGGCGAGCCATTTTTCGGGGCTCCCCGGGACGTATGAGCCGTATCTGACCGAGGTCCTCGCCGCCGTGCGGGCGCTCTGCCCCGGAGCGCGCATCGTGTTCCACGAGACGTGGGCATATGCGACCGATTCCACCCACCCGCAGTTTTCTCATTATCACAATGATCAAACGGAAATGGCGCACGCGATCCGTGCGGCAGCCGGTGCGGCGGCGTCTGCACACAGTTTGGAAATCATTCCGTCGGGTCGCTTTATCGCGTATCTGCGCGTGCACGGACCGTCGCTCGGCGATGAATATACCCGTGACGGATTCCATATGCACATTCCGTACGGACGCTACGCCGTGGCGCTTGTATGGGCGCACTTCTTCGGCGCCGAGGTGTCGGATTTCGTGCCGGAGGGCGCCGACCCCGACGTACTTCGCGTCATACGTGAATTGTATGACCGTTTCGCTAGCACGGGCTTCGGCATTTCGGACGGGGCGGAGCCGTAAAATACGCCTGCGCGCCGTTTAGATACGTACGCCGTAGTGCGCAGACCAAACCTTTGGGCTTGCGAAGAACGGTTTCAAACGGGCATTTCTCTCCGGTAGCCGCAAAAACAAATCGTGACACCCGGTCAACGGGTCATTTATAAAATCCGGTACTGCGTCGGCGGTGCCGAAAGAAGGAGAACCTATGGAACGTTACGCGTGGAAAGCGACGGTCAAGGACGGCATGCTCGCCGAGTACCGCCGTCGGCACGATGAGATCTGGGACGAGATGAAAGAGGTTTTGCGCGCGGCGGGGATCCGGAACTATTCCATCTGGAATGCGGGAAACGAGTTGTTCGGTTACTATGAGTGCGAGCGCGGGAAAACCTTTGCCGCACAGGTACAGGCGGCGTCTCCGGTGGTTGACCGTTGGAACGAGTACATGAAAGACGTGATGGACATGGAGCCGGATCCCGAGACCGGCGCACAGCCGCAACTCACGCAGGTCTTTTCTTTCCGCACGGACGACGAATGACGGCGACCGAAATCCCGACCCGGAAAGCGGCATGACGGACGGCATTGCCGACGCCTGAAATCAAACCAGCCGAAAAGTAAAAAGCACCCGCGGCGCGGGTGCTTTTTGTCATGTCCGGGGGCGCCGGGTGACACGGAAAATCACTTTCGGACACGTTGTTCTGTCGCCTCTCACAATCGGAGGGGGCTTCACAATGAAAACCAAACAGCAGAAACAGATCCGGTCGTTTCTCGTCGAGGCGTTCGGAAACGACCGGGGGGACGCTTTGTTCGGCGCGCAGGACAAAATGCTCGGCACGCTGATTGCAAACACAAAAAACAAGCCGGCAAGCCAGATGAAAACGCTGACCCAGACGATCCTCCCCCGCATCGCACTCTATAAAGCCCTGCTTGGCGACGGTATCCCCGCGGCGGACGTGTATGCGTATATGCAGAAATATATGCCGGAAAAGGTCGCGGCGAAAAAACATAAATCCGCAGCCGGAATGGAGATTGTCCCCGGCTTCTATGCCCTTTACAGCAAGATCTTCCGGCGCATCATGCGCAAGACCGACCTGCAGGAAAGCACGCAAAGCCACGATAAAAAATCCTTCGATGTCACGATCACAAAATGCCTTTGGCACACGGTTTGCGTCGAGAACGATTGCGCTGAGTTGTGCCGTGGACGACGTGACGTATGGCGGGCTGAGAAAGATCGGCTTTACGCGCACCCAAACACTCGGCAACGGCGACGATTGCTGTGACTTCCACTTCTTCAGAAAATAAGCGTCATCAATGAAATGAATTGACAGACATTTTGCATAAGGCAAACAAACCGGCCAAACGTCATGGAAAGCAGCGCTTGGCTGATTTTGATTTTTCCGGCAGTTTCCTATCGGGTAGGTGAATGGGCAAAATCGTATTTACTCTTCCGCCGTCAGCGTCCGCGCCTGCTTCTTTTCCCGATAGAGAGCCGTTAAGCGGACGGCGAGACGGTAAATGCCGAACGCCAGCCCGGCGGCAAGGAGGATAAAGACGGCGTAAAGCAGGAGATAGACCACCTGCCCGTAGTGCAGACGGATCCGTTCGAGCGGGCGGATAAAGGAGCGCAGGAGCCCCGCATAGTTGACCTGAAAGCGGAATGCGGCGGGAATTGCCATCGCCGCCCACGCTCCGAGGAATGTGCAATAGCGCAGAAAATCCCATTTTTTCAGCTGATAGTCATGACCGAAGAGCATGATGAGCCACAGGAGCAACACTGCCATGTGGTAGAAATAGCTGTGCGCGGGATAATAGTGTGTGAAAAGGTAGGCGGTATCGCCGACGACGGAGTGCGGGTTGACCGTCATCGTGACGAGCAGGAACAGCCCGCCGACATAGGAGGCGCAGGCGCCGTAATGGCGGACACGTCCGCGCCCGAATGCGTACAACGCGAAGGATACATAATAGGTGCTGGAGTAGTGGAACGGCAGGTAATTCGGAGAATAATGATCGTGAAGAATCACCTGTTTGGCAATTTCGCCGGCGAAAAGGAGGAGCATCAGTGCACGCACAATCCAGACGCGGGCGCGCGGGGAGCATTTGCGGCTCAGGAACGCGAGCAGAAAGATCGTGAGATACCCGAGCGGGATCGTGATAAAATGGGACGGATACCACATAGCCAAGCCTCCTTTCGTCTACAATATAGCAACATTTTATTAACCAAATATAACGCATTTATGTACACATTGTGTCGAAAAAGAGCGCCCCTGATACTTGCAATCATGACGCATCTGTGGTACAATATTCCCGTTCAAAAGAAACGGTGCAAAAGACACCAAGGAGGAACGAAAATATGGTCAGAGCAATCGTCGGCGCCAACTGGGGCGACGAGGGAAAAGGCAAAATCACAGACGTCCTCGCGGGACAATCCGATGTCGTCATTCGGTTCCAGGGCGGTTCCAACGCCGGGCATACCATCATCAATGAGTACGGGAAGACCGCGCTCCACCAGATGCCGTCGGGGATATTCTACCCGAATGTCACCAATATCATCGGGAACGGCGTCGCTTTGGATATCGAGAAGTTTCTTGACGAACTCGAAACCGTCAAGGCGAAAGGCGCAAAGCCGAATATTCTGGTCTCCGACCGTGTGCAGATCGTCATGCCGTACCATGTCCTCTTTGATGTATACGAGGAAGAGCGGCTGAAAGGGGCGGCGTTCGGCTCCACGAAGTCCGGCATCGCACCGTTTTATGCCGATAAGTATTCCAAAATCGGTTTCGAGATCTGCGAACTCATGGACGAGGATTACGCGTACAAGAAGCTGCAGCGCGTGATGGAGGTCAAGAACCTGCTTCTCACGAACCTCTACCATAAAGATCCTCTCGACGTCGACGAGATCTTCCGTCACCTGATGGAACTGCGCGACCGGATCAAGCCGTATGTCGGTAACGTGTTCGCGTTCCTGCAGGAGGCGCTGAAAGAGAACAAGACCATTTTGCTCGAAGGGCAGCTCGGGTCGCTCAAAGACCCGGATCACGGGATCTACCCCATGGTGACGTCCTCGTCGACCCTCGCCGGTTACGGCGCGATAGGGGCAGGGCTTCCGCCTTACGAGATCAAAGACATCATCGTCATTACCAAAGCATATTCTTCCGCTGTCGGCGGCGGTGCTTTCGTCAGCGAAATCCTTGATGAGGAGAAGGCACAGGAACTCCGTCTGCGCGGCGGCGACGGCGGCGAGTTCGGCGCCACGACCGGCAGACCGCGCCGCATGGGCTGGTACGACTGCGTTGCTTCCCGTTACGGGGTCAAGGTGCAGGGCGCCACGCAGGTCTGCCTGACCGTCGTGGACGCGCTCGGCTACCTCGACGAAATTCCTGTTTGCGTCGGCTACGAGGTGGACGGTAAGGTCATTCGTGATTTCCCGACCACGCCGACACTGGAGCGCTGCAAGCCCGTACTCAAAGTCCTGCCGGGCTGGAAGTGCGATATCCGCGGCATCAAGAAGTATGAGGATTTGCCGGCGAACTGCCGTGCCTATATCGAATTCATCGAGCGCGAACTCGAGACGCCGATTACCATGGTGTCGAACGGTCCTCGCCGCGATGAACTGATCTATCGCTGATTTTCCGTGACAGCCGCCGCCTTTTCGCGGCGGCTGTCTTTGAAAGAGGGTACTATGTGGGGAGAAATTGACGCGGGCACCGCAGAGGCGTTCCGCCTGGCGGCAGAACAGACCTACCTCGGCGGCGACTGCCCGGGCGGGATCGGTACGCTCGGGGAGCGGCGGCTGCACGCCGCCCTCAAACGCTTCCTCAGTCCCGATGTCACGACGCATGAGATCGGCGTCGGGCGTTACCGGGCGGACGTTCTGACCGATGGGCATGTTTATGAAGTCCAGACCCGCCGCATGGATCGCCTGACTGCGAAACTGCGCGTCTTTCTCGACACATACGACGTCACGGTGGTTTATCCCGTCGCACGACAGAAGTACCTGTCATGGGTCGACCCCGAGACGGGCGACGTGACGTCGCCGAGAAAAAGCCCGATTCACGGCAAAGCGCAGGACTGCCTTTACGAGCTCTTCTATCTGACGGAATTTCTCACCCACCCACGGTTTCATGTCAAAGTATTGCTCGCCGATTTGCAGGAATACCGCACGCTCACCGGTTACGGGCGGGAGAAAAAGCGCCGCGCTCCGCGCGCCGAGCGATTGCCGCGCGGACTCGTCGCGATCTATGACCTTGAGACGCCTGCCGATTACGCCCGCCTCATTCCCGAGTCGCTCCCGGAACCGTTCACGTCGTCGGCGTATGCCAAAGCCGCCGGCATCCCTGCCGCCGCGCGCTCGCGCGCCATGCGGGTACTGACGGCGACGGGCGCCGTCCGGCGCGTCGGCAAACGCGGGAACGCGTTTTTGTATGCACGCGGAGAGGAGACGACATGACCTACGAAGCCTGCGACCTTTGTCCCCGCGCCTGTGGCGTCGACAGGACACGCGGCGAGCGCGGCGCCTGCCGCATGACGAGTCGTCTGGTGCTTGCCCGCGCGGCACTCCACCACTGGGAGGAGCCTTGTATTTCGGGCACCGCGGGGAGCGGGACGGTCTTTTTCAGCGGGTGCCCGCTCGGCTGTGTCTACTGCCAGAACCACGAGATCGCCGACGGCTCTCACGGGCTCGCGGTGGACGATGGACGCCTTGAGGAAATCTTCTTCGAGCTGCGCGACGCCGGCGCGCATAATATCAATCTGGTGACGCCGACCCATTTTGCTCCCACCGTGGCAAAGGCAATCCGCCGCGCCCGCGACGCGGGGTTTGCGCTCCCGTTCGTCTGCAATACCTCGGGATACGAATCTACGGAGACGCTCCGCGCGCTCGACGGGCTGATCGACATTTATCTGACCGACTTGCGCTATGCGCGCCCGGCAACCGCCGCCGCGTACTCTCATGCGCCGGACTATCCCGCCGTCGCGCGGGCGGCGCTCGCCGAAATGGTGCGGCAGACGGGGGCGGCGACGTTCGATGAAAGGGGGCTGATGACCCGCGGCACGATTGTGCGGATCCTGCTCCTGCCGGGGCACCTCCCGGACGCGAAGCTCTCGCTCCTGCATCTGGCGAAGCACTATCGGGACACGGTCTGGGTCAGCCTTATGCAGCAGTACACCCCGTCCCCGGATATGCCGGCCCCCCTCGACCGCCGCGTCACGCGGGAAGCATACGACGCCCTTGTCCGCTATGCGGAGACGCTCGGCTTTGAGCATGCGTACACACAGGAGCGGGAAGCCGCAAGTGAAAGTTTTATACCGCCCTTTGATCTTTCGGGCGTGAGAAAGGAACGTACATGACAGGATATCCGATTCGTCACCCGGACGCCCGCCGCGGCGTCCAGTCGCTCTACTATTTTGAGAAGAAACTGACCTTGACCTCGCCCGGCACCGCGCGCGTGCGCGTGCTGGCGGACGCCCGCTACAAACTGTGGGTGAACGGGCGCTTTGTCGCCTGCGGACCCTGCAAAGGCTCGCGTGACCGTCGTTTTTACGATGAACTCGACCTCACCGGTTACTTCATGCCGGGGGAGAACCGGATTGCCGTGACGCTCCTGTCCATGGAGTCCTCGGACGCCATGGAGGAGGGGCATATGTCGCTCCTCGCGGTGATTCGCGGTGCGGATGCGTACTTCTACCTGAACGGCACGGTGACGGACGCGGGCGAAGAGAAACCGCTTGTGACAGACCACACATGGCGCGTCGCGCGGGAAGACCATGACACGTTCACGCCCCAGTTTTTTGTCGGACTGAACGAACACGTGACCCCCGGCTTCGGGGAGGTCCTCGCGTGGATCGACGCCGAGACGGCGCCGCTCGGGGTGCTGACGGAGGGAGACGACGTGCCGTTCGGCGAGATCCTTTCGTCGTACGCCGCGCCGCGCCCCATTCCGCAGATGCTGTATGTGCCGCGCGAGTTTACCTACCACGACGGCTACTATGATGCCGGGGAACTGACGACGGCGTATGTGCGTCTCACGGCGCGGGGGAAGGGCACCCTGACCGTGCGCTACGGGGAATGCTTTGTCAAAGGCGACGATACGCATTTCGAGAAAGGTGACCGTACCGATATGACCGGGCACCTCCTCGGGCACGACGATACGTTTGCAATCAACGGCACGCTCGAATTTGAATCCTTCTGGTTCCGTACCTTCCGCTATGTGAAAGTCACCTGTGAAGGAGGAGCCGAGTTGACCGGGCTCTCCTTCGTCGAGACGGGCTATCCGCTCGAGATCGGCGGCGGGTATGACTTCGGCGACGCGCGGCATAACGCGCTGTGGGACATTTCGCTCCGCACGCTCCGGCGCTGTATGCAGGAGACGTATGTCGACTGCCCCTATTATGAGCAGCTCCAGTACTGCATGGACACCTATGCGCAGATGCAGTTCACCTACATGATTTCGCCGGATACGCGCCTCGCGAAGCGGGCGCTCCGCGACTTCGGGACAACGTGGCGTCCGGGTTTTCTCACCGAGGCGCGCGCTCCGTCCTCCAAGCGGCAGTACATCCCGGGATTCTCGCTGTTCTATATTCTGATGCTCAATATGTACGAGGCTCGCACGGAGGACGACGCCGAGGTGCGCCAGTATCTGCCGGTCATTGACGGGATCCTCGATTATTTCGCCTGCCACAGAAATGAAGCGGGGCTGATTGCCGCGTCGGACATGTGGGACTTCGTCGACTGGGCGGACGACTGGCGCGTCGACGAGGGGGCGCCGGTGACGAAACGCGGCGAGGGCATCACGGTCTATTCGCTCATGTATGCATATGCCTTGCGGAAGGCGGCACGCCTCGCACGCGTGTTCGGAAGGGGTTCGGTTGCGGAGGAGTATCTGCTCCGTGCCGACGAGATGACAGAGTGCGTGAAAAACGCTTGCTTCAACAAGGAAACCGGGCTCCTCTTTGACAGTGAAGAGCACCGTGCGACTTCCCAGCACAGTCAGATCTGGGCGGTACTCGCCGGGCTCTTCACCGGCGACGCGGCGAAGTCGGCGCTCGAGAAATCCTGTCTGCTTTCCGCACGCGGCGGGTACGCATATTCGTATCTTTGGTTCCGCGCGCTGGAGACGGCGGGGTGCTATGAACTCGGGCGCGGTATGATGGAGGACTATTACGGTCTGCTCGACAAGCATTGTTCGACCATCCCCGAGATGCCGTACGCCTACTCGCGCAGTGAATGCCATGCGTGGGGCGCCGTCGCACTCTATGAATTTACCTCCATGATCCTCGGCGTAAAACTGCGGGACGACAGCCCGAGGATCCTGCATATTGCCCCGCGCCCGGACGGGCAGACACATGCCGCGGGCGACGTGTACACCAAGTGGGGATGTGTCCGCGTCGAATGGGAGACGCAGGACGGCGTGTTTACTCTTCGCCTCACGGTGCCGGATACCGTCGCGCCCGAGGTGACGGTGCCCGCCGGTTACAGTGCCTACCGCATCGTTCTGAACGGCAAGGAGATTCCGCCCCATCACGTCGGGTAAGGCGCGTCCGACAGAGGGAAAAACATCGATATACGAAAAAGAAAATTGCATTCAAAATAGCGGGGAGGCGCCAAGAAAACAGGCACCTCCCCGTCACTTTTGTTTCGCCTGATTGCGATGCTTTTCGGACACTTTCCAAAAACTGCATGGCGAAAACCGAACGGCGGAAAGATTAAATGCGGACACCCCGGTGAATACTGCTCCTGTCACAAGAAAATACAGGAGCAGGATATGAAAAACAGTGGAAAAGTCGAAATCTGCGGCGTCAATACGTCGACCCTGCCCAGTCTCACGGACGCGGAAAAACGGGAACTCCTGATCCGGGCGCACGCCGGTGACACCGATGCGCGGGATCGGCTCGTGGTCGGGAATCTGCGGCTGGTACTCAGCATCGTCGGACGCTTTTCCGGGCGCCGCGAGAACCCGGAGGATCTGTTTCAGGTGGGCTGTATCGGGCTCATCAAAGCCATTGACAATTTCAATACCGACCTCGATGTGAAATTCTCGACCTACGCCGTCCCTATGATCATCGGGGAGGTGCGCCGTTTTCTGCGTGATAACAACTCGATTCGTGTCAGCCGTTCGGTGCGCGATCTTGCTTACCGTGCGCTCGGCGTGCGTGACCGTATCCTCTCGGAGACCCAGCAGGAGCCGCAGGTGGAGGTCATCGCCCGCCACCTCGGGGAGAACGCCTCGGACGTCGCGGAGGCGATGGAAGCCATCGTCGAGCCCGTCTCACTCTATGACGCGGTGTACAGCGACGGCGACGACGCCGTGTACGTCATCGACCAACTCTCCGACCCGAACGAAAACGATGACACATGGGTGGAGAACATGACGCTGAGAGAAGCAATTGCGCGGCTCGGCGAGCGGGAACGGCATATCATCAAAGAACGCTTTTATCTCGGAAAAACGCAGATGGAGATTGCCGAGGAGATCGGTATTTCGCAGGCGCAGGTGTCCCGGCTCGAGAAGGGCGCGATCGACCGTATCCGCCGTTCCTTCTGATACGGAACCGAAACGAAAAAAGACCGCCCGCGGGCGGTCTTTTTATGCATCTGTCAGACAATGACAAACGAGAAGAAGAAATGTAAGATACGCTGGAGGAACGGCACGGGCACATCGTCGAAGTCGACCATGCCGTAGCAGGAATAGATGTGCGGGCAGAAGATGCTGATGAAAGCGATGATGACCCCGACCGCCTGTGTGAATAGCAGGACGGGACTAAGGAGAATGGTGAAGATGAAACGGGCGGTGTAGGCGCTGGTATAGCCACCGCTGACGTGTTCCCACCCCGCGCTTCTCGCTTCAACGGTCGGATAGAGCAGATCGTCGCTGGTCGTTGTGGCTTCTATGCCGGTGTATTGATTTTTGAACTTATAATGCGGGTCAAAGCCCGTGATGACCTCGGTCGGCTGTTTGCGGATGGTGCAGTAGAGGAAGGGCATGAAAGTGGAGCCCATCATCCAGAAATAGATGGTGAGGGGGTTGTCGTCCGCGCAGGAGTTTGCGGCGCCGCTGATGAGGCGGTAGGCACAGTAAGCCGCCCCGGCGATGACCGGCAGGCAGATGAGCAGTTGGGTGAAGAAGTTCGCCACCCGCGAGACTTCGCCGTCTGTGTCGAGGTTGACGTAGAAGAGATAGCCGATGACGACATCGAGCGCTTCGTTGTAACTGTACATGCTGACGTCGATCTCTGCCTTGAAAACCAGACGCATGATGAAACCGATGATGGGGCGCACGGCGGCAATCGGTGCGAGGACTACCTCGAGGGCGATACCTACACCGAGAAACGCATCAAACCCGCGCAACTTGGCGACGAGGAAGCCGAGCCCGATGAGCAGTACGATGCAGAAGATGATTAACGCGATGTCCGGGGGATTCGCGGTCGTGCCGTGCACCATCTGATAGGGGTCGTTTACCGGCTTGGATGCCTGTATGCGCTGATAAATCGCATACACGGTGTAACTGCCGACGAAGGATTGCAGGATCGCAAGCAGGGAGATGAGAAAGATCATAGAGTTGCCTTTCCGTTAAGAATAGGATTGGTTACCAAGTGCATTATAAGCGTCTCTTATCGGAATGTCAACAATTGTTGCTATAATTCGTTCGTTTTTCTTTGCCTGCGGCGGCGCGTTTTCGGCGCGGCTGTCTGCGGCAAAAGACCGCCCGAAGGCGGTCTTTTGTGAAATGAGTCTTTTCGCGTGGCGGGCATTCCGTCAGGAGAGCGTGTCCGGCAGTTCGGAGAGCATATTCTCGAGGAAGATACCATAGCCGCGTGTCGGGTCGCCGATGAGCACGTGCGTCACGGCACCGATCAGTTTCCCGTCCTGAATGATGGGGCTGCCCGACATCCCCTGAACAATCCCACCCGTCTTTTCGATGAGTGCCGGGTCGGTCACATGGATGGCGAAGCACTTGACGCCGCAGTTGTCGCGGGCAATATCCGAGAGCTCGATTCGGTAGTCGTGCATCCCCTCGCCGCCGAGACTGCATCGCAGTGTCGCCGCGCCGGCACGCACGCTTGCGCGGCTTCCGACCTCCAGCACTTCACCGGTCTGCGGGATGCGCGCGAGAACGCCGAACACACCTTTGTCCGTGTTTTTTAAGATCGTGCCGACCTTCTCTCCGCCGAGCGTCCCGCGCAATTCACCCGGCGTGCCTTCCGCACCGCGTACGATCTCGCTGATCTCGGCGGGCAGAACGGCGCCGCGCGTCAGGGGGAGAAGTTCGCCCGTGTTGCCGTCGCAGATCCCGTGTCCGAGCCCCCCGAACGCCCCCGTATCCGGGTCGAGGAAGGTCATGGTTCCGATGCCGGCGGCATTGTCGCGGATCCAGATGCCAATGCGGTAATGTCCCTTTTCATCTTTCACGGGCGTGAGGGTGACTTGACGTTCCTCGCCGCCACGGTCGATCGTCAGCGTGATGGGTTTCCCGTCGGATGCCTCGATCGCCGCGGTCAACTCTTCGACCGTCTGTACTTCGGTGCCGCCCACGCATCGCACGATGTCGCGCTTTTCGATGCCCGCCGCCTTAGCGGGGCAGTCACCGTCGGAGATTCCCACGACGACGATCCCGCCGCCGAAGAGCCGGACGCCGAACGGGTCGCCGCCGACCTGATATTTCCGATAATTGACCGAGGCTTCCTGCTTGACTTCAAAGAGCTCGGGAATCCTCGCTTTGACCTCGCCCTGCAACACGGGCAGTCCTCGGTCGGCGCTCACCGTGAGGGTGACGAGCGAGAAGAGGATGACGGTCAGTAAAACGGCTGTCAGCCGCAGAAGTGTCTTTTTTTTCATGGTTTTCGCTCCTTTTCGGGTCTCACACATAGCGTGTCTCTGAGACGGGAAACTATGTGAGACAGTCCTTGGAAAAGATGCTGTTCGGTGGCTGTCATTTGCCGGGATAAAAGGAAGTTTTCATTTTCTTTTTGATCAAAAAATGCGTTTTGCACAGGAAAACAAAAAACAGCCGCACGGAGGCGCGGCTGTCCTGTGTTTACGTATTTCGATCTGTCCGCAAAACGGACAAAGTCTCTTGTCAGATCGGGTAGGCAAGTGCGTCCGCAAACGGTTCGCATTCCGGGAAGACGAAGTCCTGATGTACGGCGTCGGGCGAGCCGACAGTCCGGCGGAGCGTCACTGTAATCGTCAGAGCGTCGCCCTCTCCCGCGAGGGTACTGACGAAACCGCCTTTTTCCGCCACATCGGCAAAAAGCGTCTGATAGGCGGCAAACGAACGGTGGACGGCTTCGGGCACCTGCGGGACACCCGAAAAGGTGAGCAGAATATCATCGGCATCCGATGTGAGGGCAACATTCATGCGCTCCGATTCGCCGAGCAGGAGGAGCAGTCGCGCGGAGAGCGCCGCCGTGAAGGAGAGGGCGTATTCTCCCGCGCTTACCGTCACATGGGACGGGACTTTCGTCTGCGAAAAATGCACGCGATCGCCGAAGGCTTCATGCAGACGTTGGTGCATGATGGCGTAATAGCCCGTGACGCGCAGGGACGTTTTGATACGATCGAACGGTAACAGCGATTCGTCTTCAAAAGGGGTATTCATGGTTCCTCCGAAAGTTTTGCGTAAGTGAGTTTTGCGTAATCCGGCTTGTACACGACCTCGGTCGCGAGTTTTTCCGCCCGCTCGGCAAGAGGCTTGTAGATATAGGATTCTTCTAAGTAGAGGGAACGGATGTTATCGGCACTCTCTCCTGTAAGAACGCTCGCGTCTTTTGCCATTCCGTAATAGATATAATAGCCGTCGTCGGTCTCCACAGGCAGACTGACTTCACCGACCGAGAGGGAGAAGATCGTGTTGTACCGCGCCTTGTCGGTCGCGTCGGTTGCGTATCTTCCGTAATATTCACCGCTGTACGGATTGCCCGTAAAGTGATACCCCTTGACCAGACTCGCGAGAGCGTTCAGATCGCCCTCAACGGCTTTCATCTTGCCGTAGAGCTCCTCCGCCGCAGCACGGGCGTCGGGATAGGAGGATTTTCCGATATACGCATAGTTGGCGTGCGCGCAGTCGTCACCCTCAAGGAACGATCGGAGGTCAGCCTCTTCCACGGCAGGAATTTTGCCCTCCGCGCCGTTCTGTACAATATACGAATACAGGGAGGACAGGCAGGCAAGATAGCGGTAATGCAGGCGATTGACGGTGTCGGTGGAATGGATTTCCGAGAGGCTCCTGCGGTACGCGTCATAATCCCCTCCGAAGCCGCCCACCGACGTGCTGCCGTCAAGTGCTCCGCCGTCTACGTCGATTTTGACGTATTGATTCACGACGGCGTCGATGCTGTCGCTCCGGGGGTCAATATTCCAGTCCCGACATAGGGCAAAGACGGCGTAAAGATCGCAAATGTCACGGACGGCACTTTTCAGCGCCTGTTCCGTCAGCGCCTTGGCTCCGTCACCCGTCCAAACGGAGGTGTCACCGTTGTCTGCCTCCGCCGTGTGACGGAAGAAATAGAAACGCAGCAGTTCAAAACTGACGTCCTCTCCGCCGACCGTGAGGATCGTCTTGCGCCAGGCACTCTTGGATTTTACCTCGCGGTATCCGTCACTCCCGCAGGAACAGAGCAGAAACAACAGGACGAGCGAGAGAAAAAGCGCGGCAAGCGAGCGCCAAAAGCAGTGTTTCATGGTTTGCCCCCGAAAAATGATAGAAATATTGTATAATCTATTTGTTAAAAAAATGTGAACAACGGCGTCGCGCGATGTACAAATCTCTTTTCTTTTGTTGTAGAATGTGCTAAAATGAGAAAAACTGCTTTTCGGGAGAGAAATACCATATGGAAGACATCTATAACGTATCGCTGGATAAAGTCATTTCTGAACTTTCGCTGGAAACGCTCGTGGCGGTGCGCCCTCCCGAGGAGATACTGATTACTGTCGCGAGAGTCAATCGCCCGGGGCTTCCGCTCACGGGGTTTTACGACTACTTTGAAAAAGAGCGTATCGAAATCATCGGCAAAGCGGAGCACCTGTATCTCGAGCGCGAGACATCGGAGGAGCGCCGAGAGACGCTGGAGGCGTTCTTTTCGCATCACCCGGTCGCCGTCGTGATCTCCACGGGACTGGACGCGCCGGAACCGATGCTCGAAATGGCGAAAAAATATGAAGTGCCGCTGCTGCGGACGCAGGAAAAGACCAGTAACTTTATGGCGAGCCTGATTGCGTTCCTGAATACGCAGCTGGCGCCGCGCATCACGCATCACGGGGTTTTGGTCGAGGTCTACGGCGAGGGGATCCTGCTCCTCGGCGACAGCGGCATCGGTAAGAGCGAAACGGCGATCGAACTTGTCAAGCGCGGGCACCGACTGATTGCGGATGATGCCGTGGAGATCAAGCGTGTATCGGCGAAGTCGCTCATCGGGCAGGCGCCCGAGCTCATTCGTCACTTTGTCGAACTCCGCGGGATCGGTATTGTCGACGTGCGGCGTCTGTTCGGTATGGGTGCCGTCAAAGAGACGGAGAAAATCAGCCTCATCATCAACATGGAACCGTGGCAGGAAGGAAAAATGTACGACCGCCTCGGTATCGACGAGCAGAAGACCGAAATCCTCGGTATCGAGATTCCGTCGATTGTCATTCCCGTGCGCCCGGGGCGTAACCTCTCCATTATTATTGAGGTCGCCGCGATGAACCTGCGTCTTAAGAAACTCGGACATAACACGGCGCAGGAATTTAACCGCCGCCTGATGGAGTCCATGGGCTTCGATCTCAACTCCTGATTTTCACACATCATGCGCTTCCCTCATAAGATACTGTTGAACGGCGAAAGCCGCAAATTGTAGGAGGGAAGCATATGAACGGTAACTGCCTTTGCAACCTGTTCGACGATAATTGTACATGGATTGTCATCCTGGCAATCATCGTGGTCCTGTGCTGCTGCTGCAACAACTGACCGACAGGACGGGGAGAGAGCCGGGCGGGTGACCGCCCGGCTTTTTGCATATCGCGCGCCGCCTCGGCATAGAGTGTACTACTTCTGACCGGTGGGGGTAGAGCTTATGTTTATTTGCACGGTGCGGGCGCAGACCGTCCGCTTCGCCGGGGTGCTGTGTCTTGCACTCGCTATTCTGTTCGGGGTCGCGGTCATCGCGGATGCCGGGGCTGCTATCGTGCCGCCGGAGGAGACGGTCGAGACGGTCAGTTTCTCGCGTGTCAAGACGGATGAGGATCGCCTGAAGCTCCTCACCGATCTGGGATGGAAAACGACCGGGGAGGTCGTCGAGGAGGAGAGCTTTACCCTGCCGGAGACGTTCGACCGTGTGCTGCTCGGCTATAACGAGATCCAGAAGGATCAGGGGCTCGACCTGACCCGCTACCGTAAGAAAAAAGTGACGCGCTATACGTATGAGATTACCAACTACCCGGACTATGAGGGACGCGTGTATGCCAATCTGATCGTCTGGCGCGGCAGGGTGATCGCGGGGGATATCAGTTCTGCGGATCCGATGGGATTCGTGCGGGGACTCGAAGCGGATCCGGGGTGAGCGAAAGGCTCACCCTTTTTTGAATTTTACAACTTATTCATAGGATGGTAACGGCATCGCAGAATTTTATGGTTAAAATGATGTCATCTTTTAGGTGCAAATGTATCGATACCGAAAGGAGATATTTGCATGAAAACCATGAAAAAAGGCTCGCTCCTGCTGGCACTTCTGTTGCT
>SFZB01000072.1 GCA_004558975.1 bacterium | reverse complement strand
TAGAGCGTGCGAACGCGGTTAAAGCCCCCGCGTCTCTTAAAATTAAGGCAACCGACACCGGCTCTCATCTTTTCCGATGAAAAGTCAATATCGGTTGCCCTTAAAATTATTTAGGGGGCTTGGTCTCCGCCCTTATCTCTTGCCTTAGGAGTAGAAGTCGGCAAGTTTCTTGAGATGCTCGTACTTCGCCTTTGCCGTCTCGGTAGCCTTCTCGAAGAGTTCCTTTGCTCTCTCCGGGAACGTCTGCGCGAGCCGTGCGTAGCGCGCCTCACCCTTAATGAATGCCTCGTAATCGCCGGTCGGCTCCTTGGAGTCGAGCGTGAATACGGGCTTGCCTGCCGCCTTATTGGCGGGGTTGAAGCGGAACAGGTGCCAGTAGCCTGCATCGACAGCCTTCTTCATCTCGAACTGGCTGTTCTGCATGCCGCCGCCCTTGATACCGTGCATTTCGCAGGGTGCGTAGCCGATGATGAGGGACGGGCCCGGATAAGCCTCTGCCTCGGTCATGGCTTTGAGCAACTGGTTCATATCAGCGCCCATCGCGACCTGTGCCACATAGACGTAGCCGTAGGACATCGCGATCTCGGCGAGGTTCTTCTTGCCGATTGACTTACCGGCGGCGGCGAACTGTGCCACCTGACCGATGTTGGACGCCTTGGAAGCCTGCCCGCCGGTGTTGGAATACACCTCGGTATCAAAGACCATGACGTTGACGTTCTCACCGGAAGCGAGTACGTGGTCAAGACCGCCGAAGCCGATGTCGTATGCCCAGCCGTCGCCGCCGAAGATCCAGACGGATTTCTTCGCGAGGTAATCTTTCTCAGCGAGGATCTTCTTCGCGAGGTCACAGCCACAGCCCTCGAGCGCCGCGACGAGTGCGTCGGTAGCGGCGCCGTTCTTCGCGCCGTCCTCGAACGTGTCAAGATAAGCCTTCGCGGCAGTCTTAATCTCCTCCGAAGCGTCGGAGTTCAGAACCTCCTCGACATAGCCCTTCAGTTTGGCGCGAATGGTCTTCTGACCGATCGCCATACCGAAGCCATGCTCGGCGTTATCCTCGAAGAGGGAGTTCGCCCAAGCCGGGCCCTTGCCGGTCTCTTTGTTGACCGTATAAGGCGTTGCGGGAGCGGAGCCGCCCCAGATGGAGGAACAGCCGGTCGCGTTGGAGATATACATTCTCTCACCGAAGAGTTGGGTGATAAGACGTGCATAGGAAGTCTCGGCACAGCCTGCGCAGGAGCCGGAGAATTCGAGCAGGGGCTGTTTGAACTGGCTTGCCTTGACAGAGGTGCCCACGAGTTCTCTCTTCTCGGACACATTCGCGACAGCGTAATCAAAGACAGCCTGCTGATCGGCTTCGCCCGCGGACGCCACCATGCGGAGCGCGTACTTGGACGCATCGGGCTTCTCGCCTGCGGCGGCAGCCTTCTTATCGACCTGCTGGTTGACGGGGCAGACCTTCACGCAGTTGGTGCAGCCCATGCAGTCCAGAGGCGAGATCGCCATCGTGAACTTGTAGACGGGTTTCGGCTTGGTATCCACAATCTTCGCGGCGGCAGGTGCATTGGCAGCCTCCTCAGCCGTCATCGCGATCGGGCGGATCGCCGCGTGCGGGCAGACGAACGCACAAGTGTTACACTGGATACAAGCGGCGGCGTTCCACGTCGGTGCAAACACCGCGACCCCGCGCTTCTCGTAAGCGGCAGAGCCCTGCGGCAGCGTGCCGTCCGCCATATCCTTGAAAGCGGAAACAGGGAGCGAGTCGCCGTCCATCTTACTGACGGGGCGGACAATTTCATTGACGAACTTCACGAGGTCGGCGCGCGGCCCGACAGCGGGAGCCTCGGCGGGATCCTCACCTGCGTTTGCCCACTCGGCAGGCACGTTCACCTCGACGAGTGCGCCGGCACCCATCTCGATCGCCTTGTGGTTCTGCGCCACGACGTCCTCACCGAACTTGGAGTAGGACTTCGTCGCCATGTACTTCATGTAGCCGATGGCTTCTTCAATCGGAAGCACCTTTGCGAGCGCGAAGAACGCGGACTGCAGAATGGTGTTCTTGACCTTCATGTTGCCGACTTCGTTCTTGGCGATGTCGGTCGCGTCGATGATATAGAACTTGATGTGGTTCTTGGCGATGTAGGTCTTGACAGACGCCGGCAGGTGCTTGTCGAGATCCTCCGCCTTCCACTGGCAGTCGAGCAGGAAGGTGCCGCCCGGCTTGACGTCCTGCACGATCTTGTAGCCCTTGAGAATGTAGGACGCGTTGTGGCAAGCCACGAAGTCCGCCTTGGTGATGTAGTAGTGGGACTTGATCGGAGTGTTACCGAACTGCAGGTGCGAGATGGTCACGCCGCCGGTCTTCTTGGAGTCGTACTGGAAGTACGCCTGAATGTACTTGTCGGTGTGGTCACCGATGATCTTGATGGAGTTCTTGTTCGCACCGACCGTACCGTCGCCGCCGAGACCCCAGAACTTGCAGGCGATCGAGCCGGCAGGCGCGGTGTCCGGGCAGGTATGCTCGGGGAGTGAGTGACCGGTCACGTCATCGACGATGCCGATCGTGAAGCCGTTCTTCGGTTCCTGCGCGGCGAGATTCTCATACACCGCAAAGATGGACGCGGGGGTCGTGTCCTTGGAGCCGAGTCCGTATCTGCCGCCGACGACGGTCAGATCCTTGACGCCGCACTGCTCGAGTGCCGTGACGACATCGAGGTACAGCGGCTCGCCGAGGGCGCCGGGCTCTTTCGTGCGGTCGAGGACGGCGATCTTCTTCGCGGTCTTGGGGAGAGCCGCGACCATTTTCTCTGCGCAGAACGGACGGTACAGACGAACTTTCAGGATACCGACTTTCTCGCCGTGTGCGTTCATGTAATCGATGATCTCTTCCGCGACGTCGCAGACGGAGCCCATCGCGATGATCACGCGGTCAGCGTCCGGCGCACCGTAGTAGTTGAAGAGACCGTAGTTGGTGCCGAGTTTCTCGTTGACCTTGCCCATGTACTTCTCGACGATCCCGGGGATCGCGTCGTAGTAGGGGTTGCAGGCTTCTCTGTGCTGGAAGAAGATATCCCCGTTCTCGGCAGAGCCGCGGAGCACCGGGTGCTCGGGGTTGATGGAGCGGGCACGGAACGCGGCGACCGCGTCCATATCCACCATCTCGGCGAGATCTTTGTAATCCCAGACCGCGATCTTCTGGATCTCGTGCGAGGTGCGGAAGCCGTCAAAGAAGTTGATGAACGGCACGCGCCCCTCGATCGTCGCGAGGTGTGCGACGGCGCCGAGATCCATAATTTCCTGCTGGTTGGTCTCGGCGAGCATCGCGAAACCGGTCTGACGGCAGGCATAAACGTCGGAGTGATCCCCGAAGATGTTCAGCGCGTGCGAAGCGACGCAACGGGCAGAGACATGAATGACGCAGGGGAGCAGCTCGCCGGCGATCTTGTACATATTCGGGATCATCAGGAGCAGACCCTGAGACGCCGTGTAGGTGGTCGTCAGTGCACCGGAAGCGAGAGAGCCGTGTACGGCACCGGCGGCGCCTGCCTCGGACTGCATCTCGATGACTTTCACGCGTTCCCCGAAAATGTTTCTCGCGGGCTGACCGAGAATGTTCTTATCGGTCGCAGACCAGGTGTCGGTCACCTCTGCCATCGGGCTGGAAGGGGTGATCGGGTAAATCGCGGCGACTTCCGTGAACGCGTACGATACGTGCGCGGCTGCCGTGTTACCGTCCATAGAAAGTTTTTTTCTTTCTATCATTGGGTAATCCTCCGTTTATGTGAATTTTAATCGACCAAAAGTCACGCGTCGTCGGCGCCGAAAAGGCGCTACAACGCACCTTTATGATTTTATCACACTGTTTTCATTTTGTAAAGTGCGGCTACGCAGTTTTTTCGCCCTTTTTTTGCGGTTTTTGCCACCTTTCCCACCGCCCGGAAACGACGTCGGGGGTCGCACGCAAAATCGGGACGGGAGACGCACGCGGCAAAGGAAAATCTCTTGTTTTTTCGTTGGTTTCCGGGGCAAACGCGACCGTCTCCCGTTCCCTCTCTGCAAACGCGCCCGGCGCGGGCGACCGTATTCTCCCGAGAACGCCCGTAGCCCGTTCCCTCTTTGTAGGGGCGACCAATGGTCGCCCGCATTTTTCCGAGTACGCTCGTCGACCGCGCATCGACCGCACGTCTCCCCCGTCAAACAACGTGCAAAAGAGGGAGACGCCGCGGCGCCTCCCTCGGAACGGGTTTTATTTGACGTCCGGATTCTATCGGACGTTCGGGCTCGGCTTTTCACGACGCGAGCCCGCGCCGGGAGAGCCGCTTTTCATGCGCTTCCGGGGTTACTCCGCCGCGAGGACGATGAGGAGCGGATACACGTTGCTCGTGAGATCCGTCGACCCCTCGGGGCAGATCATGAGCAGGGCATACCCGTCCTCGCCGAACGTTACGGGAATCTCGACCGTGAGGGTGTCCTGATCCGCCACGCGGTAGACCTTCCCCGTCGGCGCGGGCTTTTTCCGGGCTCCGCCGAAAAAGAACCGAAAC
>SFZB01000071.1 GCA_004558975.1 bacterium | reverse complement strand
CCTCGCGGACATCGCCGCCGTGAACGCGCTGGCGGTGCCGGAGTCGGGCGAAACCGACAACTCCGACGAAACGGAAGCCCGGTGACTGGACAGAATGCCGAATCACATGAAAAAGCACCGTAAATCGGTGCTTTTTTCCTTGAAAAGCAGAGACTCCCATGCTATACTGTTTCCGATTACTGTGGGTCATTTCCCGACAAAGGAGAACTGTATGATGGATTGCAAAAAGGAAGTTGCCGGTTATTGCCTGAAAGACCTCCCGGAAGGACCTGTCGCACGTCTTGCCGAAGTCGCGCGTGAAGCGGCGGCGGACGGCATGGTGCTGCTGGAGAACAGCCGCGGGACGCTCCCGCTCTCGGCGGGCGACACCGTATCCGTTTTCGGTCGCGGACAGACGGAATACTGCAAGAGCGGTACCGGGTCCGGCGGACTTGTCAATGTGACGTATGTGACGAATATTCTCGACAGCCTGCGTGCCGTTCCCGGTATCAAGGTCAACGAGACGCTCGCCGGAATTTACGCGGCGTATATTCAGGAACATCCGTTCGATAAAGGGCAGGGCTGGGCGCAGGAGCCGTGGTCGCAGGAAGAAATGCCGCTCTCGGATGCGACCGTCCGGGACGCCCGCGCCGTGTCCGAAAAGGCACTTATCGTCATCTGCCGTACCGCCGGGGAGGATAAGGACAACTCCGCTACCAGGGGGAGCTGGTATCTGACCGAGACGGAGGAAGAGATGATCCGTCTCGTGACCGCCGCATTCGATCATGTCGCCGTCGTTCTGAACGTCGGTAATATTATGGATATGACCTGGGTCAAAAAGTACGGCGTCGACGCCGTGTTGTACGGCTGGCAGGGCGGTATGGAGGGCGGCCGTGCGACGGTCGATGTCCTCACGGGCGCCGTGAACCCGTCGGGGCGCTTGACCGATACCATCGCCGAAAAAATTGAGGATTACCCCTCGAACGACCATTTCGGCGACAGGGATGTCAACCTTTATACAGAAGATATCTATGTCGGTTATCGCTATTTTGAGACATTCGCGCCGGAGCGGGTGCTGTACCCGTTCGGCTACGGCCTTTCTTATACGACCTTTGCCGTGACGACGAAAGACGTGGAGATGGAGAGGGGCGACGATACACTCGTCACCGTCACCGTCTCGGTGAAAAACACCGGGAAAGTCGCCGGGCGCGAGGTGGTCGAGGTGTACCTCGGCGCCCCGCAGGGCAAACTCGGCAAGCCGGAAAAGGTGCTCGCCACGTTCGGAAAGACCGGGCTCATCGCCCCCGGCAAAACGGAGAAGATGCAGCTCTCCTTCCTGCTCGAGGACTTCGCGTCGTTTGACGACAGCGGTGTGACCGGGCACAAGAACGCCTATATTCTTGAGGGCGGGCAGTATCTGATCTATGTCGGCACCGACGCGCACAGCGCAGAGGCGGAAGCGGCATACCTGCTCGAAGAAAAAGTGGTCAGAACCGCAGAGGAAGCCCTTACCCCGACGCGGACGTTTGACCGTCTGCGCCCCGATGCGGAAGGGAAGCCCACCTGGGAGCCGACGCCCACCCGTACTTACGATGTGGCGGCACGGATCCGTGACCGCCGCCCGGCAGCGATCCCCTATACCGGTGATCGCTCTCTGAAACTGGTCGACGTCCGTGACGGACGCGCCACCATGGAAGAATTCATCGCGCAGTTGTCCGATCGGGAGCTGATCGAGATCTGCCGCGGCGAGGGCATGAGTTCGCCGAAAGTTACCCCCGGCACCGGCAGCTGCTTCGGCGGCGTGACCGACGGGCTCCTGCACTACGGGATTCCGATTGCCTGCACGACGGACGGCCCCTCCGGGCTCCGTCTTGACAGCGGCATGATGGCGACCAGCCTGCCGAACGGTACGCTCCTCGCCTGCACATGGGATCCTGTCCTCATTTATCGTCTGTTTGTGCTGGAAGGCGTCGAGATGACTGCCTACCGCATCGACTGCCTGCTCGGCCCCGGTATCAATATCCACCGTCATCCGCTCTGCGGCAGAAACTTTGAGTATTTCTCGGAGGATCCGTATATTGCCGGTCGTATGGCGGCGGCGATGTGCCGGGCGACGGCGGAATCCGGTGTGTACTGCACCATCAAGCATTTTGCCGGGAACAACCAGGAGTGGCGCCGTCACTATGTGGACGCCGTCATGAGCGCCCGCGCCGCGCGCGAGATCTATCTCCGTCCCTTCGAGATCGCGGTCAAGGAGGGCGGGGCAAAAGCCATTATGACGTCCTATAACCCGCTGAACGGCGTTCATGCCGCCTCCAACTACGATCTGTCCACGACGATTCTGCGGGACGAGTGGGGGTATGACGGCTTTGTCATGACCGACTGGTGGGCGAAGATGAACGGTGACGAGAACGATGAAGCCAGTGTCAAGAAACTCGGCTATATGATCCGATCGCAGGGCGATGTGTTCATGGTCGTCAGCGATGCCGCGACCAACGACGACGACGGGCATCAGGCACTTGCCGACGGCGTTATCACCCGCGGGGAAGTGCAGAGATGCGCCATGAACCTCTGCCGGTTCCTGATGAACACCCACGCGATGGAACATTTCCTCGAGAACGGCTCGACCTATATTACGGCGGCGCCCGTCGATCTCACTTCCATGACCTGCGTCGCGACGGCGGCACCGTTCCCGCGGAACCGGGCACAGGACGTGACGCTCCCGACGGACGGCACAACAGCGCTCGAAATCACCTATCATGCGGATACCGGCGACCTCGCGCAGATTCCGGTCAGCGTGATCTGGAACACACACCGCATCGGTTTCTTCATGGTGCGCGGGACGGAGGGCAGGAAAGCGCAGATTACGCTTTCCGCGACGCTCAGCGGTGCCACTGCCCCCCTCAAATTCGTCACCACGAACAGCGCGCTGAACATCGACGAGATCAAATTCTATCAGTCATAAAAATAAAAGTACGATAAAGGAGCCAATATGCTTTATATCAGCGAAAAGAACAAAATTGTCGTCGACGTGACGAAAGCCCCTTATTTTGCCGACCCGACCGGTAAGACGGATTCCACCGCCGCCATCTGCCGTGCCATTGACGATATCGTCGTGCGCGACATCGAGGGCGTACAGCAGATGCGCCAGAAACTGCTTGAGGATCCGCGTGATAACTTTCGCATCGGGTTCGAGAACCGTAAAATGGGCGGGATTCCGACCGTTATTTTCCCGGAGGATCCGCCTGCGGCGCGCATCCTCTATTTCCCTCGCGGTACTTACCTCATTTCGGACACGCTGACGTATTCGTTTGAGAACCTCAAGAACCTTGTGGACGATCAGCCCTGTTCCGACCTCAACCGCTTCATTCACTTCCTCGGCGAGGATATGGAGACGACGGTCATCAGACTCGCGGACAACTGCCACGCGTTCCGCTATGGCGCGGAGAAACCGATGGTATCCTTCACGCTCCAGAACGGCTCGAACGTCAACATGATGAACTCCTTTGAGGAGTTGACGTTGGATGCCGGGCGCGGGAACAGCGGTGCGATTGGTCTGCGCTTCGATAACAGCAATACGGGTAAGGTGCAGAACGTTACCATTCGCTCCTCCGATGAGGGGCACCGCGGCTTCGTCGCGCTGGATATCTACCGCCGCTCGCAGTCGTATATGGAAAATATCCATATCGACGGCTTCGAGTACGGGATCCGCGTCAACGCGGGTACGACCGCGGTCGAGAATCTGACAATCTGCAACACACTGAAAACGGCGATCAACGTTTCCGGCGGTAACTTCGGTATCTGCTTTGCCGATGTCTCGAGTTTCGGCGGAGGTCTCTACGTCTGCCGCGGCGGCATGATGACGGTTCTGCATACGAAGTTCACGAAGCAGGGCGCGGCGGGCGGTACGGCGGTGCGCAACTACGCCGGCTATATCTATCTGCGCGATTTCACGACTGAAAAATATCAGGAAGCGATGGTCAACGGCTATGAGACCGTATTCCTCGGCGACGGTACCTATGAGGAGTATAACACGGTTGACCGCACCTATCAGGTATTCCCCACGGGCGGTAAGACGAACGTCGGGCTCCCGATCGAGCATCAGCCGCGCTACCTCTGGAACGGCGATCGTTCGATCGTCGCCGAGGTGGAGGATTTCGGCGCCGTCGGTGACGGCGTGACCGATGCGACGGCGGCGATCCAGGCGGCGATGAACTCCGGGCGCGAGTACATCGTGTTCGGCGAGGGGCGGTATCTCTGCTCCGGCGAGATTAAGATCCCCGCAACCGTCCGTGCCATTAACTTTATGTATTGCGACTTCGCCATCACGAAAGACTTCGCCGAAGAAAAAGAGAAGGGGCTGTTCGTGATAGAAGAGGATTCGTCCGAACCGCTCTTCATGGACGACGGTTTCGTGTTCGAGAAATTCTACGGATATCTGCGCTTTATCCGCCACAGTGCGAAGCGCGACCTGATTGTCAGCGACCTCCATGTACAGACAGGCGCCGTGTATTTCAATACCGTCGGCGGCTCGAAGATCCTCATGGATAACGTCGCCAGCACCATGGGTGTGT
>SFZB01000001.1 GCA_004558975.1 bacterium | reverse complement strand
AACAATAGGGCTCGAACCTATGACCCTCTGCTTGTAAGGCAGATGCTCTCCCAACTGAGCTATGCTCCCGTTGTCACCACTTTTGCGGCGACGGATTAAATTATAACAGTCGGGCGGTGGATTGTCAATAGTTTTTTCTAAATTTTCTCCCGCTTCTTTTTAATTTATACATTTCCGAAATTTCGGGCAAAAATTCCGCCGCCGTTCCTCCCGAAAAAGTGCGTTTTCGGAATCCGCGTCGTCAAAAAATCTCGGGGTGCGGAGGGCGAGCGGGGGTTGTCCCCTGTATTGTCATAAAGTGTCGAGGGCGTTGCAGAGCGGTCGGAATGCGTCCTGGGAGCGGGCGACCGATGGTCGCCCCTACGGGCGCAGGGGAGGGCGAAGGGCAAAAGGTTTGACGGTCGGTGAGTGCTACCGATAGAGTGGGCGACCGATGGTCGCCCCTACGGATAGCGGGAGGCTGATGTGACGCAAAAGGCGCAATCGTCGATGAACGTTGCGGATGGAGCGGACGACCGATGGTCGCCCCTACATGAGGGAGAGGCGCGGCGTGTAAAGGTTCGGTACGGCGACGCTCGGAATCTTTCGTGGAGTGGGTATGTAAAGGAAATCCTTTTCGCCTGCTTTGCCCGACAAAAGCCCCGATTGCGGAAATGACGATTGAATCCCGGTGTCTGTGTCGCGAGCAAAACGTCTTGCGTTTTTCGGGACGCGGCGGAATCTTCTCTTGTTTACAAAAGAGGTTTTCGCATCCGATGATGGCTGTTCAGCGCCGCCAGTATTTGCGGTCGAGGGTGCGGTAACGGACGGCTTCGGCGATGTGGTCGGCGTCGATCCGATCCGAGCGGTCGAGGTCGGCAATCGTGCGCGCGACGCGCAGAATACGGTCATGCCCGCGGGCGCTGAGCCCGAGTTCCTCGTAGGCGGCGCCGAGGATCTCCACCGCCTCGTCGGTCAGCACGCACTCCCGCCGCAGAATCGACACCGGCATCGCGGCGTTCGTGACAAACGCGTCGCCGTGCTTCGCCAGCCGCTCCCGTGCGAACGCGCGCGCCGCATTGACGCGTGCGCGGATCTCGGCGGACGTCTCCCGGGGCTCTGCCGCGGCGTCGACATCTCTGCCCGAAATCTCTCCGTAGGTGACGGCGGGCACTTCCACCTGCAGATCCATGCGATCCAGCATGGGCCCCGACACGCGGTCAAGGTATTTTGCCACCTCGCGCGGGGTGCAGGTGCAGACATGGGTCGGGTCGCCGTAGTAGCCGCACCGGCAGGGGTTCATCGCCCCGACCAGCATGAACCGACTCGGATAGGTAACGCGCGCCTGCGCCCGCGTCACGGTCACACACCCGTCCTCGAGCGGCTGACGGAGGGCTTCGGTAATCTGCTTCGGCAATTCGGGCATCTCGTCGAGGAACAGCACGCCGTTGTGCGCGAGGGAGATCTCGCCCGGGCGCGGGTTTGACCCGCCGCCGATCATGCCCACGGGGCTCACCGAATGGTGCGGCGCGCGGAACGGTCTCGTGCAGAGCAGACGCCCCGCGAGCGTCCCGACGACGGAATGAACCTTGGTCGTCTCGAGCGCCTCCTCGAACGTCATGTCGGGCAGAATCCCGGGCAGGCGCTTCGCGAGCATCGACTTACCCGAGCCGGGCGGTCCGATGAGCAGAATATTGTGCCCGCCCGCGGCGGCAATCTCGAGCGCGCGCTTTGCCGTGCGCTGTCCCCGCACCTCGGAAAAGTCCTCCGGGATCGTGGCGATGCCCGCCCGAAATTCCTCGGGGTCAAAGACCGTCGGCGCGATCGTCTGCGTGCCCGCGAGATGGGCGAGCAGCTCCGACACAGACGAGACTCCCAGTACCGTCACGCCCGAGACGACGGACGCCTCTTCCGCGTTTTCCCGGGGCACATACACGGTCGTACGCCCCGCGTCGCGCGCGGCAAGCACCATCGGGAGCACCCCGCGCACCGGGCGCAGCTCTCCCGAGAGCGACAGCTCGCCGATGAACGTACAGGCGGAGAGATCGCACCCGCGCGGGAGCCCGCCGCTGACCGCGAGAATGCTGACAAGGATCGCGAGGTCGAACGCCGATCCTTCCTTTTTGATATTCGCAGGCGCGAGGTTAATCGTCAGCTCCATGGCGGGGAAGCGCACGCCGCTGTTCTCGCAGGCGCTCCGGACACGCTCCTTTGCCTCTTTGACTGCCGCGTCCGGTAGCCCCACCAGTTCAAAATTCGGGAGGCGGTCAAACCCGCTGCATTCCACCGTGACCTCATACCCGTCGACGCCCAGCACGCCGGCGGAGAAAACCTGACTGATCATTGTCCTACCTCGAAGAAAAATCGTTACCGACAGTATAGCGCGTTTGTCGAAAAATGTAAAGGGGCGGCGGTTGACCCGCCGCCGCGCGCGTGCTACAATAAGGGAAGAAAAACGGCGCCGCGCTGAACCCCGCGGAGGGCGACAGCCGGGTGGAGTGATGCCCCCCGGCAAGCGGCGGTGCAAAGGAGACAAGATCGTGACAGCACAACAGACGTACACAAATGTTTGCAAGAAACTGTGGGCATACTTCGGTGGCGAGGCGCCCGCGGCGGTCGTCCCGGCGGACGAGGATCTCGCGCTCGGGGTGTTTGCCGGGCTGTATCGTGAGGGGTTCCGCCTCGCGGGGAAGCGGGTGCACATTCTCGGCGCGGGCTCCTTTGCCGATGCGCTCGCGGCGTGTTTGAAAAACGGCGGCGCCGCCGGGGTGACGGTCGGAGAGGTCAATGACGATACTGTTCTCGCGACAGGGAGTGCACTGCGGGGAGCACCGGGCAACACGGCAAGTGAAACGACACCGGGCGGGGCGGCGTACTATATTCGACTCGCCGGAGCGGAAGAACCCGCGCTCGCACGGCTTGCGGGCGCCGAGGGCGTGTGCGACCTGACGGTGTTGCCCCTGCGTTCTCGGCTCCTCCTTGACGCAGAGGAGGCGGATCTCCTGACCTCCGGCGGGGTGTACCCGCTTGCGGCGGCGGTGGGCATCGCCCGCGGGCGGATCCTCGGCGCGGCGCCCGCGCCGAGCGAGATCGAAGAGGTGGTGCGGCGGTATCTGCGCGGGGTATCCGACATCGCGGTGACGGGGCTCCGGGGAGACGGCGCCTCGGCGGTCGCCGAGGCGCTCTCGCGCTTGACGCGCCGCCCGCTCGTGCGGGTCGGTCGGGGGAATGTCGCCGAAGCATTCGCGGGGGCGACGGGACGGCTGTTCCTGCTCGAAGAGGGGGTCGCCGCCGATCCCGCCGCACTCGCGACCGTCGTCGGGAACGGACGCTGCGTGTTTGTCGCGCCACCGCTCGATACCCTCAAAGAGGGAGGGGGGGATCCCGCCCGCGCCGCGCGGTATCGCAGCGTGCTCGGCATCTATACCGCGTTCTGCGACCGCACCTATGAACACACGGGTGACCCACAAGACACCGCCCGCCGTATCTGGGACGATTTTCTCCGCGCGCCGTATCTGAAACGGAGCAAGTAAGGAATGATCTTGCGGGAGGGGACTTTTCCTCGGGAAGTCCTCTCCTTTCCTTATTTTCAAAGACGGTTTTCCCGCGTCGCCTCGCAAAGGCTTTTTCGGCAGCCGATATACCCGACGCGGTGTGTGCTTTTTGGGCAAGGGGAGAGAGCGGGCGACCGGTGGTCGCCCCTACGGGCGCAGGGGAGAGCGAAGAGTAAAAGTGTGACGGTCGGTGAGTGCTACCGATAGAGCGGGCGACCGGTGGTCGCCCCTACGGGCGCAGGAGGCGAAGAGTAAAAGTGTGACGGTCGGTGAGTGTCGTCGATAGAACGGGTGATGAGATGGTCGCCCCTACAAGCGTAGGGGAGGGCGAAGAGAAAAGGGTGGACGGTTGGTGAACGCTGCCGTTAGAACGGGAGATGGTTGGTCGCCCTAACAGGGTGTTTTCGGCACAATAGGGGCGTCGACTTTTGCGCGGGACTCGCGCGGGACTCGCTCGCCATGCTGTCGACCGACGATCGCCCGCATTTGTCGGTTGACAAACGGCGGGGTTTGGCATATAATGCGAGTTGTTAAGAATGATTGTCACGCAGGTGCAATCGCGTATGCGCGGCGGTCGGTGACAGATGCAAAAATGCCGATGAGAGAAGAGGGGCTCCTAATCATGAAGAAAAGAAAAACGGCGGTCATCGTGGTGGTGGCGCTCCTGGTGGTGTGTACGCTGGCGCTCGTGGGGTGTTCTGCCGTCGGGTCGTGCCTCAACTGCCTTTCCAACGCGGGCGGGTGCGCGTTCGACTGCGTCGCGAAATGCAACACCTGCGAAGTGTCGTATTATTTCTGGTCGTGCGCGTCGTTCGGGATCCTCTGCCGCGGCTGTGACAGAGACTGCCGCGAGACGGGGCATAACTATGATGATCTTTGTATCTCGTCGTGCTATGAATGCGGGGAGCTCTGCCGGAGCAACGTTTCCACCACAGATACGGTCGACCTGAAAGAGCTCGCCGCCGGGCACAAGATCGACATGACGTACACCGTCAGCGAGAAGGATCTCACGTTCGTCTCCGAGGGGGTCGGCCGCGGGGTCATTCAGGTGACGGTACAGTTCGGCGGTGAGGACTGCCGCTACGATAACGTGTCCGTCACCTGCTCGATCGAGGGTCTGCAACCCTCGACCCGTTGGATCGGCACCGCCAAGAGCGGGAACAGCTATACGGTGGAGTGTGAGTTCTACGTAAATTCGAGAGAGGCGTTCGAGGGGCAGGAGGTTTCCGTCCGCATCGTCGGGAAACCGGCGCAATAATGTATCCCGTCATTCATTTGGGTCCGCTGGCGCTCCCCGGCTACGGACTGATGGTCGCAATCGGGGTCATCGCCTGTTTCCTCACGGGCTTTCTGCTCCTGAAATACGCCGAAAAAGAGCCGACGCGCGTGATTCTGAAGTCGCTCGGGCTCCTCGCCGTCTCGTTCGTCATCATGTACTTCTCGGCGGGCATCTTCGATTCGTTCTTCCACTCGCTGAAAGAAGGGAACTTCCGCGCCGCCGGAATCACCTGGGAGGGCGGGGTCATCGGCGGTTTCACCGCCTACATTCTCCTTGCGCACTTTTTCCTGCGTGAAAAGCGGGGGCAGGTGCTCTCGCACTTCTCCTTGCTCGTCCCCGGCATCGCACTCGGACACGCCTTCGGGCGGGTGGGGTGCTTCCTCGGCGGGTGCTGCTACGGGAAGGTCAGTTTCACGCACGGCGTCGTGTTCCCGGACGGGAGCCCCGCTGATCTCGATATTCCGAATAACCTCGTCGGGAGCGTCCCCGTCCTGCCGACACAGCTGTGGGAGGCGGGGTTCGAACTCCTGCTGTTTCTGCTGATGATGGCGCTGTACCGCAAGGTCAAAAAGTACAACCTCGAGGGATGGCTCGTGACCTACGGCATTTTCCGCTTTGTACTGGAATATTTCCGCGGGGACGACCGCGGGGCGACCGGTTTCTTCCTTTCCCCGTCGCAACTGATGAGCATGGTGCTCGTCGTCGCGGGGATCCTGCTGTTTCTCTTTGAGCGCGGGGTGATCTTCCGTCGGCTCGCGGAGAAATGTGCCGCATGGCGCGAGGACGCGCTCCTGCCGCCGCTCGGGAAAACCGACAGAATCCTTTTGCAGATCGACCACCTGCACACGCTGAAGGAGCGCGGCGCCATCACCGAAGAGGAGTACGACAGCAAAAAGGCAGAACTTTTGAAGCGTATCTGACGGGAATCGTTTTTCTCCGCGTTGTGTTTCACATAATAACAGGGCGGAGCCTACAAACGTAGGCTCCGCCCTGTTTCTTCCTGTCGGAGACGTCCGTGCCGCCCTGTTTTTGCCCGCCCTGTTTCTTCCTGTCGGAGACGTCCGTGCCGCCCTGCTTTTATCCTCTCTTTTTTGTCTGCCGCTAAAAGCGGCGGACGGGCTTTCTGATAAGAAGTGGGTGGGCGATCGTTACGATCGGGTGTCGGCATGCACCGAAAGCGGGTCTTGCCGCTGCGGGTCCGCCAGGCAGTGACGGGGGAGAGCAGGACATAGGTGCCACCGCAGGCGAGCATGATCTTGGTGACCTCGTAGGACCGGAGCGAAATGCTGTAGGTCTCGCCGGCGGCGGTGAAATACGATGAGGGCGGGGCAGCGGCAGAATCGCTTCGGCGGCGGTGAAATACGATGAGGGCGGGGCAGCGGCAGAGTCGTCTCGGCGGCGGTGAAATACGATGAGGGCAGGGCAGCGGCAGAATCGCTTCGGCGGCGGGACGGTGTCGGAGGGCGCGGCAGGCGACCGCCTTTTCAATCAGTATATGCGTCGCGGGTGGTGCCGCCCCACAGCGGCGGTTTTGACTTGATAAAAAGACGAAGGCGTCCGGCGCAGGAAAAATGATCTTTTTCCGGGACGACATGGAAACCGGGCGCGGCGCCGGTGATAAAACGGGGCGAAACGGGGCATGACTGACGATAATATGACTGCTTTCCGAAGTCGTGCCGGGGCGGTGCCCGAGGAGCAAAATGGAAAAGCTATTGACATTTTGGCAAAAAAATGATACAATATGTGCGCATTTGTGACAAATACGTTGTCAGCTCTCATTTCATGTGTCGCGCGATTGCCACGCAACGGTTGAGCCGTTATCATCCGCGCACGAAAGGGCGGCAAGATTGCCGCTCCCCGGCACATTATTTTAATGAAACGCAGGAGATACTGCCCTCAGCGGCAGTTGCATAAGTATGAAAGGGATTGTTCTTGCCGGAGGCTCCGGCACAAGACTGTATCCGCTCACGAAAGTCACCAGTAAGCAGCTGCTCCCCGTGTGGGACAAACCGATGGTCTTTTATCCGCTGTCTGTCCTCATGAAGGCGGGCATCCGGGATATTCTCCTCATCTCCACGCCGCAGGACACCCCGCGGTTCCGCGACCTGCTCGGTGACGGGCATCAGTTCGGCATCCACCTCGAGTACTGCGTCCAGCCGTCTCCCGACGGGCTCGCGCAGGCATTCCTGCTCGGCGAGGAATTCATCGGCGACGATGCCGCCGCCATGGTGCTCGGCGACAATATCTTCGTCGGACGCGGGCTCGAGAGCAAACTGCACAGTGCGGTCAAGCGCGCCGAGAACGGAGAGGGCGCGACCGTCTTCGGCTACCAGGTGCCGGATCCCAAGCGCTTCGGCATCATGGGCTTCAACAAAGAGGGCAAGGTGACAAGCCTCGCCGAGAAGCCGAAACGTCCGAGAAGCAACTGGTGCGTGACCGGGCTCTACTTCTACGACCGCAAAGTGGTCGATTATGTCAAGACCATTCAGCCCTCCGCGCGCGGAGAGTTGGAGATCACCGACCTCAACCGCATCTATCTCTCGCACGGTGCGCTCCACTGTGAGTTGCTCGGCCGCGGCTATCACTGGCTGGACACCGGCACGCACGAGAGCCTCGCCGAAGCGACCGCGTTCGTGCGCGGTATGGAAAAACGCCATGATGCCAAGATCGGGTGCCTCGAAGAGATTGCTTACCGCAACGGCTGGATCACGCGCGAGACGCTGATCGCGGCGGCAGAGGAAATGGGGAGCAGCACCTACGGGGAATACCTCAAGCGGGTCGCGGGCATCACCACGAACAAAAAGAAATAACGGGGGATACGGTATGACGATCCTTGTCACCGGCGGCGCCGGGTTCATCGGCGCGAACTTCATCTATTACGAACAGGAAAAGCATCCCGAGGACAGAATCGTCTGCCTCGATAAACTGACCTACGCGGGCAACCTCTCGACGCTCGAGGCGGCGATGAAGCACCCGAACTTCCGTTTCGTGCGCGCGGACATCTGCGACGTCGAGGCGGTGAACGCCCTCTTCGCGGAAGAGAAGCCCGACATCGTCGTCAACTTCGCGGCGGAGTCGCACGTCGACCGCTCGATCGAGGATCCGGGCATCTTCCTGCGCACCAACATCATCGGCACGCAGGTGCTGATGGACGCAAGCCTGAAACACGGTGTCAAGCGGTATCATCAGGTATCGACGGACGAGGTGTACGGCGATCTGCCGCTCGACCGCCCCGACCTGTTCTTCACCGAGTCGACGCCGCTCAAGACAAGTTCTCCGTACAGTTCCTCCAAGGCGGGCGCCGACCTGCTCGTGAACGCCTATCACAGAACCTACGGGCTCCCGACGACGCTCAGCCGCTGTTCCAACAACTACGGGCCCTATCAGTTCCCGGAGAAACTCATTCCGCTGATGATCGCAAACGCGCTCGCCGACAAGCCCCTGCCGGTCTACGGCGAGGGTCTCAATGTCCGCGACTGGCTGTATGTCGAGGATCACTGCAAGGCAATCGATCTGATTATTCGTCACGGCAAGGTCGGTGAGGTCTACAACATCGGCGGGCACAACGAGATGAAGAACATCGACATCGTGCGCCTCATCTGCGCGGCGCTCGGCAAGAGCGAGGATCTGATCGTCCACGTCAGCGATCGCAAGGGGCATGACATGCGCTACGCGATCGACCCGACCAAAATCCACAGTGAGCTCGGCTGGCTCCCGGAGACGAAATTTGCCGACGGGATTCAGAAGACCATCCGCTGGTACCTCGACAACCGTGCATGGTGGGAGAACATCATCTCGGGCGAGTACCGCAACTACTACGACAAAATGTACGGCGAAAGACTCGGCCGTCAGTAATTCCCCGACAGGGCAGACGGTACCGTCCTGCCCTGTCGTATTTCATGACATACAGTGAGGACAATGCACGGGAGACACCCGGGAGGGCGCCCGGCATTACCGCACAAACCGCCGCGGGCGCCCGGGAGGCGCCACTCGGTGACGAAAAGGAGAAGATCGTATGCTGAATTTTGCAGTCGGCCCCGTTATGATGAGCGACGAGGTGTTGGCAATCGGCGGGGAGCAGATCCCCTATTTCAGAACGCCCGAGTTTTCCCGTGTGATGCTGGAGAACGAGCAGGCGGTGAAGGAACTGATGGGGGCGCCGGACGACGCCCGCGTCATCTTCATGACGGGTTCCGGCACCGCCTCCATGGAGGCGACCGTGATGAACACGCTCAGCGGCGCCGACCGCGCGCTCGTCGTGGACGGCGGTTCTTTCGGGCATCGTTTCTGCGAGATTCTGCGGATCCACGGCGTGCCTTACACGCCCATTCCCTGTGAGAGCGGTCGGGTACTGACCGCCGAGGCGCTCGCGCCCTTTGAGGGGGCAGGGTACACGGCGTTCCTCGTCAACCTCGGCGAGACATCGACCGGCGTCCTCTACGACCTCGATCTCATCGCGGATTTCTGCCGCCGGAACCACCTGTTCCTCATCGTGGACGCCATCAGTTCGTTCCTCTGCGACCCGCTCGATATGCGTGCCGCCGGGGTGAATGTCGTCATCACCGGCTCGCAGAAGGCGCTCGCGACGGCGCCGGGCATCTCCGTCATCTGCTGTGACCGGACGGCGCAGGAACGCATCGCCGCCGCCGGCGTCGCCTCTCTCTATTTTGATCTGAGTGCCTATCTGCGCGACGGCGAACGGGGACAGACGCCCTTCACGCCCGCGGTCGGCATCCTGCTCCAACTCCATGCGCGCCTCTCGCAACTCGTGCGGGACGGCGGTGTCCGCCGCGAGGTGGAACGCGCCCGCGAGCGCGCCATGTACTTCCGCCGGCAGATCGAGGCGCGCGGGCTCCCGCTCCGCCCCTTCGCCGAGGTGCCGTCGAACGCCGTCACCTCGCTCGTGCCGGTGCATGAGGGCATTTCCGCTTATACGGTCTTTGAGACGCTCAAGGACGAATATAACATTTTCGTCTGCCCGAACGGCGGCGCGCTCCGCGATCGGGTGTTCCGCGTCGGACACATGGGGGCACTCACGACCGCCGACTATGATACGCTGCTTACCGCGCTCTCGGAACTTGCCGCGGGCGGGAGGCTGTAATCCATGATCAAGGTCATCACCTACGGCACGTTTGATCTTCTGCACGAGGGGCATATCCGCCTTCTGCGCCGCGCCAAGGCGCTGGGCGATTACCTCATCGTCGGGGTCACGACCGAAAATTTCGATATGTCGCGCGGCAAGATCAACGTACAGCAGACCCTGATGGAACGCATGGAGGCGGTGCGTCAGACCGGCATCGCCGACGAGGTCATCCCGGAGGAGTACATCGGGCAGAAGATCGACGATATCAAGCGCTACAACATCTCGATCTTCGCCATCGGCTCCGACTGGCGCGGACAGTTCGACTATCTGAACGAATACTGCGAGGTCGTCTATCTGCCGCGCACGGCGGGCATCTCCAGCAGTCAACTCCGTTCCGTCGTGAGTGTCCGCATCGGCGCCGTCGGGAGCGACCCCGCGATGCTGAAACTGCGCGACAATGCCGCCGTCGTCAACGGGGTCACGATGGACGCGATCTACACGCCGGAGGCGGCGCCCGCACTCGCCGCAAAGTTCGCGCACACCTATGAGACGTACACCGACCTGCTCGCAAACAACGACGCCGTATATGTCGCCGTGCGCCCCGAGGAACGCTACGCGTACACCAAAGAGGCGCTCATCGCGGGCAAACACGTCATCAGCGAGTCTCCGATCGCCATGACGCGCGCACAGGTTTCCGAACTCTTTGATCTCGCACGGGAGCGGGGGCTGACCCTTTTCGATTCCGTCAAGACCGCCTATTCGCTCGCTTTCTCCCGTCTTATTCTGCTCATCAAGAGCGGCATGATCGGCGACATCAAGTCGATCGACGTGACGTGTACGACCCTCGAGGTGCGGGAGTGGCTAAGCAAGACGCATTACTACACCAGTTTCACCGGCTGGGGCGCCATTGCGCTCCTCCCGATCCTGAAGATCCTCGGTACACGTTATGAAAAGGTGAACATGCAGACTCTCGGCGGCAGAGATGACATTTATACCAAGGCGGATCTGACCTATGACGGCGCTCTGGCGACGCTCCATGTCGGCACCGGCGTCAAGTCGGAGGGCGATCTGCGGGTCGCGGGCACGAAAGGCTATGTGTATGTTCCCGCGCCGTGGTGGAAATCCGGCTACTTTGAAGTGCGTTTCGAGGACGCGACCAAAAACCGCCCGTATTTCTATGAGAATGACGGGGAAGGTCTGCGCATGGAACTCGTACACTTCGTGCGCTGTATCAACAGCCACGAAGAGAATTTCTATATGAGCCGCGAGGTGAGCGAAGCCATCGCCGACATGATGGAGCGCTTCTCCGCCGGGCTCGGATAACGGGCACCGGGCGGCGTCGATCCCCGGCAGTCGCCGTAAACGGAAAAGGGGGCACCGGGCGGCATCGCTTTCATTCGGCGCCGTAGACAAAAAACGGGCGGCGCGACGGCGGAGTCCGGTAGCGCGTCGTGCGACCGAAATGCCGCGGGGGCAATCGGAAACGGGCGGCACGGGTCACAAAACCGCCTCCCCCGAACCCGGCGCAAAAACAATCCGGCAAGGGCACAATCGTACAAGAGGACACGGCAGAAGTGACTGCCGTGTCCTCTTATTTTGTAAAAAACGTGTTGGAAAACGGGGGATAACCGCACGCGGCGGGCATCCCCGCGTCGGCGGCGGGCATACGGAAGCGACCTTTATGCGCGGCGCATGAAGGGGAGCAGGTGCGTGAGGCAGTTCTTGAGAAACGAAAGGAGCCACAGGCAGGCGAACACCCCATAGACGTAAAAGGCGATGTGCGTACCCGCGAAGAGGTCGATCACCAGGAAGAGCGGGAAGGTCTGCATGAATACGGGATAGGGATAGCAGAGGAGTGCCGAGAGGAGCATCTTCACGGTGGCTCTGCCCGAGTGGCAGCGCAGGTCGCGCGGCGCGACTTCCTCGCCGCGGGCGCGACGCTTCTCACGCGTGATGGAGTCCAGTTCGATCAGCGCGCGCAGACCGAGCTCGGAAAGCACAAAGACCGCGAACAGAATCAGCATCAGAACCGTATTCGAGCAGGGGAGCGCGGGGAGCATCGGCGCCTCGGGCAGCGTGCGGAAAACGGCGAAAGCATAGGTGGCGAGGGAGAGCGGGTGGCAGATGATGTGCATGAGGAAATCAAGTTGTTCCCCGTAGATCGAGAGTTGCCCCGTGCCGCGCGCGACAATGCCGTCCGCGTCGTCGTAGATCTCGAACCACTGGATCAGAAGAAATCCGATGATCGCGCACACCGCATTCCCGAAGAAAAAGAACGGGAGCGAAACAAGGACGGTGAGGAGCATACAGAGGGTCAAAAAATTCGGGTTGGTGCCGCGGCGCAGATGCCGTTTCGCGAGCCAAAGCGTCAGGGGGCTGAGCAGGCGCACATTGAACTGAGAACAGGAGCGGAGATCCGCCTTCGCCTGCGTCAGCGTCTCATGCAGTTCTTGATCATTCATGTTGTTCGGGTTCCTTTCTTTGGCGGCGCTTTTTGGCGTACCGCACGGCGAGGAAAATGAGCAGGGTGAGGATCGCCGCCAGCAGGGCGAAACGCACGAGGCGGTATTCCTGCAGGAGGAGGGTCGCGAGGTTCAGCGCAATCATTACGGCGGAGAGCAGCCAGATATACCCCGAGCCGAACAGATCCGGCAGCCCTTTTTTCTTACAGAAGACACGCATGACGACGTAGTGAATCACGGTCAGGAGCGCATAGGAGGCGAGGGTGGTACAGCAGGCGGCAATCATGCCGTAGCGCGGAATGAACACGAAATTGAAGGTGATATTGAACGCCGCGCACACGACCGTCGCGAGCGAGGCAATCACCGTCTTGGAGTAGAAGAACTCGACGTTCGAGAACAGGTCGTAGGCGGTGATGAGAATGACGTTACTGATGAGGAGCGGCACCAGCCGTGCGCCCTCCAGATAGGCGTTCCCGCCGAAGAGCAGAATCGCCTCCGGGGCGACCAGCGACACGCACAGCGTCACGGTGCAGATGAAGGAGAAGGTCATCGCGGAGACGCGCTTCACCGGGGCGAAATCGCGCTCGTCGATTTTGCGGTAGACCCAGGGGACGAAGGTGGTGTTGATGGCGGTCGTCAGAATGGTGAAGATCCAACTGATCTGGTGCGCGAGGCTGTACGTCGCGACGACGTCCTTCCCCCGGTAGCGGTCAAGCACCAACTGATCGGACTGCGCCATGATGTCCTGCGCGAGATAGTGGACGAGGAGCGGCAGACCGAGGAGCAACAGGTACTTCCATGCAGACCATGAGAACAGTTTCTTCCCCTGCCGGAGCAGAAGCACGAAGACCACCACGGCGACGATCCCCATGATCACGAGGTTTGCGATGATGCGGGCAATGACCTTGTCCTGTAAGGTGACGACGAGGAGAATGCTCAGCCCGAGCAGGGCGAGCGACTGCAGGATCATGACGAGACAGCAGGCAAAGTAGTTGTATTCGTATTTGCACTTCGCGATCCACAGCGAGGTGGGGATATTCACGAGTACCTGCGCGAACATGAGCAGGGACAGCGTCAGGGTCATGCCCTGCAGGTTCCCGGCGGCGGTATCGCCCCGCAGATGTCCGACCGTGAAATAGTAGATGAGGTACCCGCCGAACACAAGGAAGGTCAGCGCCGTCTCCAGCCCGAGGGCGCAGGAGGTGATCTCCTCTTTGCGCTCCTTGTGCCGGTGGAGGACGGTATTGAAGATCCCGCCCGCCAGATTGAACGTGCAGACGACGAGAAAGATATTGTACCAGGTATTGAATACGGAGTAAGACCCGTATTCGGCTTTGCTCATCAGCCGGGTGAAAATCGGGGTGGTAATGATGTTGATGCCCTTCTGAAACAGCGTGGCAAACACGAACCATACCGACGCCCGCGCCGTCAGGCTGAGGGAGCGATAGCGGCTGAGTAACTTCATGCAATAGGCCTCATGGGACAGGTCAGAACTTGCCCGTCAGTATTTCGACTTTGAGAATCAGCGTGAGTTTGGCACTGCGGCGGCGGAACCGGCGGCAGAACAGCAGTTTCATGCGGCAACCGAACTTCTGCCGATAGTCGCGGATCGTCTCGATGTCGCGGAGATCCTCTGCAGGGATCAGATCGCCGTACCCGGCGACCAGTTCCCGCATCAGGGCGGGGTATTTGCTCTTCATGCGGGAGAACTTGCGGAGCCCCGCAAAAGAGAATTTCTTCTTATTGGTGCCGATCTGGTTGGTGCCGTGCTGGCGGTAGAGGATATAGGCGTTTTTGTCATAAATCGCGCGCGCGGTAAAGACGGCGATGAGGAAAAGCCAGAAGTCGTGCAGTAAGATCCCCTGCGGATAGTGGCGCAGGGCATGACGGTGGAACGCCGCGTCCATGACGACGGTACAGCCGGTCGCGATGTTCTCGCACTTGACGGTCGCCGTTGTCGTCCGGCGGAGCATCCGCGGATCCTCCTGGAGCCCCAGCGGGCGCAGATCCTCGTCGGCAACCGTCAGGTTTGAGCAATAGAAAACGCCGTTCGGGTGCGGTTCCGCCGCCTCGATCTTCGCCATGGCGGCGCTCACCTTTTCCGGGAGCCAGTAGTCGTCCTGGTCGCAGAAGGCATAGTAATCGTAATCGGTATCGGCGGTGGAAAAGAACAGGTCGAGAAAATTATAGGTGAAGCGTTTGTTCTGTTCGTTGACGGTATAGGCGAAGCGATCGGGATAGCGCTCCCGGTACTCTTCGAGGATCGCGACGGTGCCGTCGGTCGAGCGGTCGTCCGCGCACCTGATGTGCGTCTCGACCCCCGTCTGCGAGAGGACGCTGTCCAACTGACAGCGGAGATACTGCTCGCCGTTATAGGTGCAGAGCAGAACCAGACATTTTTTCGGTGTCATAAAAGAATCGCTCCTTATCCGGGAATCCCCCGCATCGGGGGTGCCGCGTCGGTGCGCCCGGCGCACCGCTCTGCTGTCAGTCGTCGTCGCCGGGGGTGAACCCCGCGGGGATACGCACCTCCGGGGTCAGAGGGAGGAGGGTGCCGTAGCGGTGCCGGTACCGGGGCGAATAGCGGCGGAACAGCGTCACCGTGAGAATCACGGCGAGCGGGTACACGAACGAGAACATCACGACGGTGTAGTTGAGGAAGTTCTCAAAGAAGAGGAAGGCGGTCACGGTGCAGGCGAGGGCGCCTGTCGGGTAGATATATTCGGAGCGGTACAGGCTCACGCGGATGAGCGCGCAGTCGAGGAGCGTCATATAGGCGAACTCGGTGAATAGCCCGAGGAACCCGCCGAAATAGTACATGGAGCCGAAACCGCTCAGTACCGTCAGATTTTTGATGACGAGAGGGAGGGTGACATCGCTCGCGTGCCGGAACAGCACTCTGCCGACGATGTCCGGCACCAGGCTGTACAGTACACCGCCGATCTCGAAAGTGGGCGTATAGTGGACGACCAGATGATTGAGGTTGCCGAGGGGCGAGATGAGGTACACATATGCCCACAGGAACTGTTTCGGCAGGAAGGCGGGGACACTCGCCGGGTCGATCGCCGCCACGCCCATGAGGTAGTTGGTGTCGTTCCACGGGCTCCCGGAACGGATATTGCCGAGGACGCCGAAGAAGTATAGGAGGACGATCGCCGCCGCCGCCGTCGCGAGCAGATGCCAGAGGCGGATCCGCTGACAGAACGAGAGGAGGATCACGGCGATGATGAACGCCATGAGCATCAGGAACGCGCGGGTGTAGAGGAACAGGAACATGAGCAGGATCATTCCGTCGTAGGCGAGGAAGAGGATCTTGTAGCGTCTGTCTTTTTCCCGCAGGAAGCAATAGAACATATAGGCGCCGAAGAAGAGCGAGAAGGACAGGAGCAGACCGTGTACCGACGGCATACCGTGGAAATCCTTATAGGTTTTTTCGGAGCCGGCGAGGACGGCAAAGAGCGGGACAAACCCGCCGTACACAAAGTCGGCGATATAGCCCACGAGCAGGAGCGCCGCGCAGGCGATCGTGTGTTCCGGGCGACGGTAGGGGAACGCCGTGCGCTTCAGGTAGCGCCCGAAGTAGAAGCCGATGAAGAGCGACGCCGCCACCGTCGCGAGGAAGAAGAGCCAGAGGCGGGTGTCGAGGGGCTCGTAGGCTTTCGTCCAGTTGAGAGGGTAGAGCAGGAGTACGAAACTCCAGATGGCGGAATACCAATAGAAGGGGTTGAGAAAAATATGCTTATACACGGGTATTCCTCCTTTCCGTAGCGGTTAAAGCAGATGAGGTGCCGGCGCCGGGGGCGCCGGAGAGCGAGCCGCCGCGTCCGGGCGGTGCGGGGGCCGGGATACCCGCCGCATCGGCGGCGGGGAAACGGTACGGTATCGCGGCGGCGGTGCCGGAGAAGGATACCGTCTGCATGGCAGGGGCGGGGACGCCGCCTGCACGATGAGAGAGCGGCGGCTCCATGTCGGGGCGGAAGCCGCCCCCGGTCAATCCTCTTTTTTGCGGGGGGCTTTGGCGCCGCGCTTCATACCGAGGTAGCGCGCCGTCATGTCGGGCAGGAAACGGAGCAGAACCGGAATATTGAAGTGCTTCAGCGCTCCGGCAAAGACCGAGAGCGCGAGTTTCATGCCGGTGTCCGTCGTTTTGTAGCCCGAGAACTCCGGGTGTTCCCGGAACCAGACGCCCGTCGCATAGTAGCGGCGGTAGAGTTGCTTCAGGGTGAAACGGTGCGAGTGTTCGGCGACCGCCCCGGCGACATAGGCTTTGCGGTAGCCGGCGTCCAGCAGCTTCTTCGCGTAATACATATCCTCATTCATCATCATGGGGATCCCGTCATAGCCGCCGAGCGCGAGAAACGCAGGGCGGTCATACGCCGCGAAAGCATCAGAGGCAAAGAAGGCTCTCAGCCCCATTTCCGGAATGTCGTCTTTCGAGACGGTAAAGGAGTCGGCGCCGTAATTCTTGCGTCGGACATAATACTCGATGGTTCTTTGTTTCACAATCTGCCGCCCGTAGGCGTAGACAACGCCGTCGCCGAGCGCCGCGACGAGGGTCGCGACGGCTCCGTCCCCCTCCAGGGTGACGTCCTGCGAGAGCATCAGAACGATGTCCGAGACGCAATAGTCGCGTATCGCGCGCTCACGCGTCAGGCTGTGCGAGAACTCTTCCGGGGTGACCGTGAAGTAGGTGAAGCCTTCGGCGTCCAGCTTCGCCTTGACGGCGGTGAGGTCGCTGCCGTCGTCGGTCAGGGGGAACACGCCGCGGACAATCTCCACGTCGCGCTGCGCGCGCAGGCGCGCGAGAAAGCCGTCCAGATGTTTTTCCGCGTGATACAGCGGGCAAACAATATCGATTTTTGTCATATCAGTCAAAAGAGAAAGTCTCGCCGAGGGGGAGCCAACGGCAGTCTTTATCGCTCAGATTGAGCGGGGTCCCGTCCGCGAGCGTGTAGCCGGAGGGGTCCGCCGAGCCGGGGTAGGTACCGATGAGCCCGGGCCACTCGATGCCGATGGTCGGGTCGTTCCACGCGAGCCCGCCCTCGTCGCCGGGGTGATAGAAGTCCGTGACCTTATAGCAGAATTCCGCCTCGTCGGACAGCACGAGGAACCCGTGCGCAAAGCCCTCGGAGATGTAAAACTGTTTCTTGTTCTCCGCCGTCAGTTCGACCCCGAACCATTTGCCGTAAGTCTCCGAGTGGGCGCGGAGATCCACCGCGACGTCAAATACGCTGCCGCGGATGACGCGCACGAGTTTGCCCTGCGGATACTGCTTCTGGAAATGGAGCCCGCGGAGGACGCCCTTCGTGCTCATGGACTGATTGTCCTGCACAAATTCCATCGTCAGTCCCGCCTCTTCCATATCGCGTCGGTTGTAGGTCTCGGTGAAGTAGCCGCGGCTGTCGCCGTGGACCGTCGGTTCGATGATGTAAAGCCCCTCGATCGGAGCCTTTGTCACTTTGATCTGTCCCATGTTTTCTCCTTACATGCCCAGCTCGGTGAGATACCGCGAGAGGGCATCCTGCCACGTCGGCAGTTTTGTAAATCCCATTTCGGTGAGTTTTTCCTTGCTCATGCGGCTGTTGGTCGGGCGCTTCGCCTTGGCGGGGTACGCGCTGCTGTCCACCGGGGCGACCGTCACGTCCGCGTAGGTCGCGGGGTCGCGCTCCGCCGCCTGACGGAAGATCTCGCACGCGAAGTCGTACCAGGAGCAGAAGCCCTCGTTCGTCGCGTGGTAGGTGCCGTATTTGTCCGTGACGATCATGTCCGCGAGCAGGCGGGAAAGATCCCGCGTGTAGGTCGGGCTGCCCACCTGATCGGAGACGACGCGCAGCGCCTTGACCGTCTTTCCTTTGTTCAGCATGGTTTTGACGAAGTTGCCGCCGTTCACGCCGAAGACCCACGCGATGCGCACGATAAAGTGCTTTTCGAGCCGCTCGACCGCGAGCTCTCCCTCGTACTTTGTCTCGCCGTACACGTTGAGCGGGTGCCGTGCGTCGTCCGGCTCCCACGGGCGCACCCCGCCGCCGTCAAACACATAGTCGGTCGAGATATACATGAGTTTGCATCCGAGTTTTTCGCACGCTTCGGCGATGTGCGCGGTACCGCCGGCGTTGACGCGGCGCACTTTTTCGAGGTTTTCCGCGTCCTCCGCGGCGTCTACCGCCGTCCAGGCGGCGCAGTGAATGACGGCGTCCGGGCGCACGGAGGAAAGAACGCGGTCGACGGACGCCCCGTCCGTAATGTCCATGTCGGCGATATCCACGCCGACGGCTTCATGCCCGCGCGCACCGAGGCACTCGACAAGGTCGTGCCCGAGTTGCCCGTTGACACCGGTAACAAGTATTTTCATGTCAGAATCCTCTTAAGATCAGGCGGTTGCCCCTCTGCCGGTCATCTCGGCGGCGGGCGTGTACCGACGCTTGCGTGAAGCGCCGGGGAATAAGATTACTATACGCCGAATCCCGTATTTTATAAGCGTTTACGCGCGCACGCGACGGGCTCCGCCCGGGACGCTGTGTGCACACCTTATCTATCATAGCACAGGAGGCGATTTTTGTCAATGAAGAGACTTCTTGGGAGGGGGGGATGAAATGATTGACAATTTCGGTGAAAACATGGTACAATAAAACAGAAATATCTGCTTGCATTTGCGATGGCGCCTGCCTCCCCACGGCGGCGCCCGGGAGGATAACCGTGAATATAAGTCTGATCTGCACCATTGCCGTTTCGGCGGTGGCGCTGCTGTATCTCATCATCGGGGTGATCTGGGGGCTGAAACGCGGCTTCGCGCGCTCGCTGTTCCGCCTTGTTTCGCTTGCCGTCGCCGCCGTGATTGCCTATTTCGTATCCGTGCGCCTCATCGCGGTGTTCGGGGACACAATCCATGAAAAACTGACCGCCTTGGTTGACGCAAAAGCCGCCTCCATCGCGGAACTCGTACACGCGTCCGAGACGCTCGTAAAATATATTCTGTCCATTCTGACGGCGCTCCTTGCGCCGCTCCTGTACAGCATCCTGTTCATGCTCCTGCGTGCGCTCCTCTGGATTCTGTATGCGGCGCTCTGTATGTTCCTGCCGTCCAAGAAGAAAAAGCCGATCGACGCGCTCTCCCGCGTGACGGGCGTCGTCGTCTCCGTCGTCGGCTGTGCGCTGATTGTCATCAGCCTGCTGATGCCCTATGCGGGCTATCTGCGCTTCGCCGCCGACAGTTATCCGAAGGTGGTGGAGGCAGAGGTGTTCGTAAACGAGACACTCCCGCCGGAACTCGACGGTGAACTCTCCGCCGGGGCGAACAACAAGGCGGTCGCCGCCATCCGGCGCCTCGGGGGCGATTTCCTCTTCTCGCATCTCTCCGCCGGCGCGAGCGGGCTGGATCTCGACCGGGAGTGCGACGCGCTCCTGCGGCTGTACGGTGCGATCTATGATGTGTCTCTGATTGATTTCAACGCCATCTTCGACGAGAACAAGACGACCGACCTCGCCGCCATCCGCGTCGGGCTTATCGGTGCCGTCGAGGACGACGAGAACATGAAAACCATTTTGGCGGAGATCCTGTCGTTCGCCGCCGGGAAGTGGAAGGACGGCGAGACGGTGCTCTCCGTCAACATCAAGGAACAACTGCCCGAGGGGTATGAGACGGCGCTCGACGCACCGCTCGATCGGCTCGCGCACACGACGCCCGAGACGGTCTGCACCGACCTCGTCGACCTCACGGACAGTATCGAGACAATCTTCGAGACATATGTGTATCTGCACAAGGTCTCGCGAACCACGTCGGACGATAAAGTCACGCAGGACGAACTGCTGGGCGATATGGAGCAGATTCTGATTTCGCTCACGCCCGGCTCGGCGCAACTGGTGTCCTCGGCGCTCACGACCACGATCGAGAACAATGACAATCTGAAGAACCAAGTCGGGGAAGAGAACACCGCCACCATCGCCGGGATTGTGTCCGACTCGCTCGAAAGCATCGCGGTGATGGACGAAGAGGAGCGGAAGAAGGAAGCCGCCGCCATCAACAACCTCATTTCCTATACCACCAAGGGGCGCCGGGACGAGATCACGTCCGAGGGGCTCATCGACGATATTCTCGCTTCAAAAACCATTCAGCAGGTTGTGTCCGAGAAGGGCAAGACCGACGGGGAGACGGGAGAGCCGGGAATAACCCTGACGGTGACGACCAAGCAGAAAGCGGAAATGGACACCGCGATCGACGAGCGTCTTGCCGATACGAAAAATCCGCTGACCGACGAGGAGCGCGCGACGCTTGAAGCGCTCCGCAACATGATTGTCGCGAAGTCGTCGTCCGCCGCGGGCGACGAGACGACCCCGGCGGAGTAACGGACGCGGGGCGACCCGAACCCAAAGACGAAGGCAAGCCGTGCCTCGAAAAGGGGAAACAGCGGCGCCAAAAGGGGGGAACAACGCCCCGACAAGGGGGGCGCAGTGGCACCCGAAGAAGAAAATCAGATTTACGGAATCGAAATAACGGAACCGGGGCGCCGGGCGGCGCCCCGGTTCGATTTCTCTTTTGATGCTCCCGAGAGGCTCTCTGAGGAAAAACGGCGTGGGACGCAAAGCGATTCGGGAAACGACGTGGGGAAAACAGAGCGGCGCGGAAAACGCGCGGGGCGGTGAGAAAGACGAGGGGGCGGTGAGAAAGACGAGGGGGCGGTGAGAAAGACGAGGGGGCGGCGGGGCATGGTTCCTCTTTGCGCGAGGAATGTTTTTCCCTCCTGTCGCGAGGAACGCTTTCCTCCTGCTGCGAGAAACGCTTTTTCCCGCCGTGGGAAACGGTTCCCTCTTGCCAAGCGGGGGGAAATGTATTAAAATAGAAACAAAGCAAATCCGGGACGGCGAGGAGGTGCGGAGATGAGACGACACGGAGAACTGCCGGAACTGCTCGCGCCCGCCGGGGGCGAGGACGCTTTCCTCGCCGCGCTCGCCGCCGGGGCAGACGCCGTGTACCTCGGGGGGCAGGCATTCAATGCCCGCGCCTATGCCGAGAACTTCGATGACGAAACGCTCGCGCGGTGCGTGGCACTTGCCCATGCGCGGGGGGTACGCGTCTATGTGACGCTGAACACCCTCCTGTACGCGCCGGAACTCGCGGCGGCGACAGACTACGCCGCGCGGCTCTTCCGCATGGGAGTGGACGCCGTGATCGTCGCGGACGTCGGTCTCGCCGATCACCTGCATCGGCATCTGCCGGGGCTGGAACTCCATGCGTCGACGCAGCTGTCTCTGCACAGCACCGCCGGCGCCGAAGAGGTCGCCGACCTCGGCTTCACACAGGTCGTGGCGGCACGGGAACTGCCGCAAAAGGAAATCGAGCGACTGGTCGCGGGGGCGCCCGAGACGGTCGAAATCTTCCTGCACGGGGCACTCTGCGTCTCACACTCGGGGCAATGTCTCTTTTCCTCGCAGGTCGGGGGGCGGAGCGGCAACCGCGGCGCGTGCGCGCAACCCTGCCGCCTGCCGTATAACGGCGGGAAGTACCTGCTCAGCCTGAAAGACCTGTCGCTCGCGGGTCATATCCCGGAACTGATCGCCTCGGGCGTCTCGACTCTCAAGATTGAGGGGCGCATGAAGAGCGCCGACTACGTCGGGCGCGTGACCGCCATCTATCGCCGCCTGCTCGACGAGGGGCGGAATGCCACGCCGGGCGAGATGCGCGAACTCGAACGGGTCTTCTCCCGTTCCGGCTTTACGGACGGGTATTTCACCGGCAGGCTCGACGCCGGAATGACCGGCGTGCGGAGCGAGCGCGACAAAGAGGAAAGCCGCGCGGCGGGGGCGGACACCGCCCGCCCGACGCTCCCGAAGATACCGCTCACGGCGGAGGTGACGATTCTGGCGGGGGTCCCCGCCCGCCTCACGCTCCGCGCACCGGGCGGCAAGGTCGCCGAGGTTCTCGGGGAGATCCCCGCCCCGGCGAGAAGTGCGCCGCTGACGGCGGCAGGCGTGTGCGAGCGGCTCTCGAAGCTCGGGAGCACGCCGTTTTCGCTCGCGCCGCGGGATATGACGTTCATGCTCGGGGAGGGGCTGAACCTCTCGCCCGCCGCGCTCAACGCGCTGCGGCGCGACGCGGTCGCGCGCCTGCTCGACACGACGCGGGAATGCAAGGCTCCGCCGCCGCCCCTCGCCATCGCCCCGCCGTTTACGCCGCTCGGGCGCACGGCGCTCTTCTGCGACCCCGGGCAGTACGAAGCCGTACAAGCCGTATATCCCGACTTTTTTTCTCTTGTTTTTCTTCCGCTGTGGCGTTTCGACAAAACCGGAAATCCGCCGCGCGGCGTGTGGCTCCCGCCGGTTATTTTTGACGGAGAGGAGCCGGAAATACGGCAACACCTTGAGGCGGCGCGCCGTCTCGGCGCGACCCATGCACTGGTCGGAAACCCGGCGCAGATCCGCCTCGCCCGCGCGGCGGGGCTTATCCCCGTCGGCGACTTCCGCCTGAATATCCTGAACCCCACCGCCGCCGCGTACTATGCGCGGCACGGGGTCGTGTCGGCGGTGCTTTCGCCCGAACTCACGCTCGCGGGGATGCGGGACATCGGCGGGCAGACCTTCGCCTACGGGCGGGTGCCGCTCATGCTGACCGAGCGGTGCTACATGAAGCCGATCGGCGGCTGTGACGCGTGCGGAAAAAAACCGCTCGTCGACCGACGCGGCGTCGCTTTCCCCGTCCTGCGGCTCCCGCCGCACCGCAACATGATCGTCAACAGCGTGCCGACCTATCTCGGCGACCGACGGAAGCAGATCCCGCCCGGCGTCGGAGAGCATTTTCTGTTCACTTCGGAGACCCCGGCGGAGTGCCGGGAGGTTCTTGCCCACTATCTCGCCGGTGAGGCGCTCGGCTGTGCCGTCTGCCGCCCGACGAAAACCAGGAGGTAATCACCGTGGAGACTCAAATGATTTTGCCGGCGGGCGTACCCGTCATTCTGGCGTCGGCGTCGCCGCGCCGCCGCGCTCTGCTAAGCGAGTTGGGGCTGACCTTCACCGCCCTCAACCCCGGCGCGGACGAGTCCTACCCGCCCATGATGCACCCGCATGAAGCCGTCCGCTTCATCGCCGAGAAAAAGGCGCGCGCGGTGGCGGACGCGCGGGCGGCGGCGGGTGAGGAGAAAGCCGTCATTATCGCGTCGGACACCCTCGTGGAGGTGGACGGCGTGCCGCTCGGCAAGCCGAAGGACGAGGCAGACGCGGCGCGGATGCTCAACCTCCTCTCGGGCAGGCACCATAACGTGCATACCGGCGTGTGCGTCATTTACGGAAAGCAGATGCTGTCTGCCGTCGACACAACGGACGTGTTCTTCCTGCCGCTCGACGCGAAGGATATCCGGGACTATATCGCGACCGGTGAACCCATGGACAAGGCGGGCGCCTATGCCATTCAGGGCATCGGGGGAAAGTACGTCTCCCATGTCAACGGGCATATGGACACCGTGATCGGGCTCCCGTGCGAACTGCTCGAAGAGCTGCTCTCGCGCCTGGTGTTCTGACATTGAAAACAGTACGTGAAAAACGGGAGCGCCTCGCCGCGATCGCCGGGGCGCTGACCGAGATCTATCCCGACGCCACCTGTGCGCTCCGCTATGCGGGCGACCCGTGGCGCCTGCTCGTCATGGGGCGGCTGTCGGCACAATGCACCGACGCACGCGTCAATCTCGTGTCGGAAGAACTCTTCCGTGCCTATCCGACCCCTGCCGCGATGGCGGCGGCACCGCTCGCGGAGATCGAGCGGCTGGTGAAGCCCTGCGGGCTGTACCACACCAAGGCGGAGAACATCCGCGATGCCTCCGCCATGCTCGTCTCGGAATACGGAGGGGAGCTCCCGCGCACCATGGAGGAACTCCTGCGGTTCCCCGGCGTGGGGCGCAAGATCGCGAACCTGCTGCTCGGGGATATCTTCGGGGCACCCGCGGTCGTGACGGACACCCACTGTATCCGCATCTGCGGGCGGCTCGGCATGTACCCCGAGACCGAGCGCGACCCCTACCGCGTCGAAAAGACGCTCGTCGGACTCATCGACCCCGCCATCTCCGCCGACTTCTGCCACCGCATCGTGCAGTTCGGCAGGGACGTCTGCACCGCGCGCGCACCGAAGTGCGCGACGTGCCCGCTCGCCGAGCGGGGACTCTGCGAGAGGCACTTGCGGGAGAGCCGCGCCGCGGCGAAAGCCGCCGCGAGGGAAACGGAGGAAACGGCGGGGGCGGGAAAGACCGTCGAAACCGGGAAACCTCTCAAAGCAGGAAAAACCGCCGGAGCCGGGAAGCCGCTCAAAGCAGGCAAAACAGTCGGAGCCGGAGCCGCGAAACCTCTCAAAACGGGAAAACCCGCAAAATCCGTGACACCGGCGGCATCTGCCGGGGCGCCGAAGGCGACGGGCGGTAAAAGGGCGGCAGAATCGGGAATGTCTTCCGCGAATGCGGCGCCCGACGGGCAGAACGGGAAGTGACGCCATGGGAGAAAAACTGCGCCTGACGCAAGCCGTCCTCGTGGAGGGGCGGTATGACAAGACCATGCTCGAGAACCTCCTCGACGCGACCATCTTCACGACCGAGGGGTTCGGCATCTTCAAAAATGCGGAGAAAAAAGCGCTCCTGCGCCGCGTCGCCGAGACGCGGGGGCTCATCGTCCTCGTGGACAGCGACGGCGGGGGGCGGCAGATCCGCTCCTACCTCACGGGGATTCTGCCGAGAAACGGCGTGATTCACCTCTATATTCCCCCGGTCGAGGGAAAAGAGCACCGTAAGGCGCACCGCTCGCGCGCCGGGCTCCTCGGCGTGGAGGGAATCGACGCGGACACGCTCCGCGCGCTCTTCGCCCCCTATGCCGTCGGCGGCAATACCGACGGCTCGAACACCGCCGACACGTCCGGGACGACGGCGGGGGGCACGGGGGAAAGCGACGGTACGCGGAGGGATACGCCGCCCCGAAAAACGTACACCAAAGCCGATCTTTACGAGAGGGGGCTCCTCGGCGGGGAGGGCTCCGCTCTCAGGCGCCGCGCGCTGGAAACGCGGCTCGGGCTCCCCGAAATGTCCTCGAATGCTCTGCTCGACGCCTTGAACCTCCTCGGCATCGACCTCGATGCCGAACCTGACGCTAAGGAATCGTGAACCGCGGCGCTCGGGCTCGCGGGGCAGGGGCGGCATTTGTCATTTTGCTTTTGCGGGCGACCGATGGTCGCCCCTACCGGCGTGACATCACCACGCGAAGAGACGTTTGCAGTCTGCCGACGCGGTATGCCGAGGCAAGGACGACGTTTGTCGTTTTGCTTTTTCGGGCGACCGATGGTCGCCCTTACGATGACCGAGGTTTTCGCCGGGCTCCGAAAATTTTCCGGGGCTGATGCGGCGCGGCGCCCGCCGCGCCTCGAAAGGGTCGGCATTGAGACGCTTTCCAAAATGGATGCGATCCCGCGCCCCTCGGGTGCCGCACGGCGTTCCCATACGGCGAAACAACACGAACATACGCGCCTCCTCCCGATAGTGACAACGGGAGGGGCGCTTTTTTGTGCAGTTTGCAGGGTGGGGGTGCGCTTTCGACGCAAAACTGTTGCATTGCGTTCACGGATTTGCTACAATAGTCGCGTATTCTTTTTATATTATATCTTTTTTGAAGAGTGTGCGGGCGTCGGAGAGGCGTATCCGTGCGCGCGGTCGAATGCCGGAATGCGGACGCTGCCGGGGTTTCGCGCCGTCGCGGGGGCGTCCTCGCGGGGGTAGATCTGCCGCGGTGGTGCCGACCCTGCGACCGGGCGTCCGGGGAAGGGCTCCGCGTGTAACCGATAGGGGCTCTGCGCCTTTGGCGACGCGTCCTCCCGGGGGCAAACGGGCGACACCGGGCACCGCTCCGCCGTAAACACTCTCACCGACAGGAAAGGGCGGCAATGCCGCAAGAGGACATGATTACAGTCGAGCATCTTATCAAACGCTACGGAAACTATTACGCGCTGAACGACGTGAGTTTCGAGATCGGGGACGGCGAGATCGTCGGGCTCCTCGGTCCGAACGGCGCGGGCAAATCCACGACCATGAACATTCTGACGGGGTATCTCGCGCCGACGGCGGGGGACATCACGATCGACGGCGTGCGTCTCTCGGACGACCCGGCGGGCATCCGCCGCCTCATCGGCTACCTGCCCGAGATGCCGCCCGTCTACCCGGACATGACGGTGGACGAGTATCTGAACTTCGTCTACGACCTTAAAGGGTGCAAACTCCCGCGCAAGGAACACCTCGACGAGATTTGCTCCGTCGTGCGGCTCGGCGACGTGCGCCACCGCCTGATCCGCAACCTCTCGAAAGGCTATCGCCAGCGCGTCGGCATCGCGCAGGCGCTCATCGGCGACCCGAAGGTCATCATCTTCGACGAGCCGACTGTCGGGCTCGATCCCAAGCAGATTCTCGAGGTGCGGAACCTCATCCGCTCGCTCGGCGGCAAGCACACCGTCATTCTTTCGACGCATATCCTCGCCGAGGTGCAGGCGGTCTGCGAAAAGATCGTGATCATTCACCGCGGGAGCATCATCGCCTGTGAGAAGACGGACGAGCTCTCCCGCGTCATGGAGGACAACGCCCATTACCGCTACGCCGTCTGCGGCGCGCAGAAAGACGTCCTCGCCGCGCTGCGCTCGGTGCGGGGGGTCCGCGCGGCGGAACCGACCGGCGAGAGGGACGGCGACGCCGGGGTCTATCTCGCCGAGATCAGCGGCGGCTTCGAGACCCGCCGCGCCATCGCCGGGGCGCTCGCCGACCGCGGGTTCCTCACCGTCGGTGTCCGCGAGGCGGGCGACGACCTCGAATCCGTCTTTATCCGCCTCATCGACCGCGCCGACGGCGCGGGCAAGAAACCCGGCAAAAAGCCGCAGAGAGGAGCAAATGCATGACCGCCGTTTACCGCCGAGAGATCGGCTCCTACTTCAAGACCCCGATCGGGTACGTCTTCATCGCCGTTTTTCTCGCGCTCTCCGGGGCGCTGTTCGCGGCGACGACGCTGTTTTCCATGTCTGCGGACGTCACAAAGTATTTTTCCTACATCGTCTTTCTGTATGTTCTTCTGATTCCGCTCCTCACCATGAAGTCGTTCAGCGAGGAGCGTAAGACACGCACCGAGCAGCTGCTCCTCACCGCGCCCATCTCGCTCTTCGGCATGGTGATGGGCAAGTTCCTCGCCGCCTTGACGCTCTTCGCCGGGTGCCAGCTCCTCGCGTCCGCGTCCTTCTTCATCCTCGGGATCTATGCCGACCTGAAGGTCGCCGTCATCTTCGGGAACATCCTCGCCGCCCTGCTCGTGGGCATCGCGTTCATCGCCGTCGGGCTGTTCGTCTCCGCCCTGACCGAGAACCAACTCACCGCCGCCGTCGCGACGGTCGGGATCCTGCTCGTGTTCCTGCTCATCGGGCAGCTGAACCAGTTCATCAACGTGCGGTGGATCCGCTTCATCTTCTCCTGCGTTTCCGTGTGGTCGCGGTTCCAGAACTTCACGCAGGGCGTCTTTGACCTCGCGGCGCTGTTCTATTATCTGTCGGTCGCCGCCGTCTTCCTCTTCCTCACCATCCGTGTCTACGACCGTCGCCGGTACAACTGACGGGAGGCGGCAATGAAGCACCAATCATTTTCCTCGTGGGTGAAGGGGACGTTCCACAAGTCCGCGCGCGTCGGCGCCGCCATGACGGCGGTGTTCATCGCCGCGATCATTGCCGTGAACGTCGTCATCTACGGGCTCGCGTCCCACTTCGGCTGGTATTTCCACGCCGGGGAGTCGTATGAACACACGATCGGTCACGCGACCGACGCATACCTCTCCGAGGTCAGTGACCGCGGAGACGTGCGGATCCTCTTCTGCGACGCCGCCGACACCCTCGAGGCGGACGTCATCTATAACCTCGTGTGGCAGACCGCACGGCAGTACGCCGAGCGCTACGGATTCCTGCACATCGAGAACATCAATATCTACACGAACCCCGAGCGGGTCGAACCGTATAAATACCAGCGGGAGGCGGACGGCTCCTACACCATCGACCCCGAGACGGGGAAGCGGGTACAGATCAACCGGATCTCCACGTCGTCGGTCATTCTCGTCTCCGATACGGACTATGCGGTATTGGCGATGGAATCGTTCTTTGTCCTCGACAGCGAACGCACCATTACCGCGTACAGCGGGGAAGAGGTCTTCGCCGCCATGATCCGGCGCGTGCTGACCGAGGAGCGCCCGATCGCCTATTTCACGACCACGCACGGCGAGACGTTCTCGTCGGCGTTCAACCGCCGTCTGCTCTTCGCGGGCTATAACGCGCAGGAGATCGACCTCTGGCAGGAAACGCCCGAGGTGGGAGACGGCAACATCCTCGTCCTCTCGAATCCGCGCTACGACCTCGACCGCGGTGACGCGAGCGCGGGCGTCAAAGGCGAACTCGACCGGGTGGAGGAGTTCCTCGCCGCGGGCGGCTCGCTCTACGTCATGCTCGACCCGCTCCTCACGGGGACGGTCGGCATCGAGAAACTGCTCGCCGACTGGGGCATCACGCCCCGCCGCGCCGTGGAGGGAGACGGGACGCGTGACGCCGTGACGGTACGCGACAGCGCGAATGCCGTCTCGACCGACGGGTACGCGCTCATCACTTCTTTCGGTGACAGCGATCTCGCGCGCGAAATCGCCGGCGAAATGGACGCTGTCGGCTCCGGGCGGGTCATCGTCCGCGAGGCGATGCCGCTCGACCTGGCGGGGGCGGCGGGCAAGACCGTCTCGTCGCTCCTCGTCACGTCTCCGACGGCGACCGCGCACGCAAACGGGCAGACGGTGGACACCGCAGGCGGCTATACCGTCGCGGCGGTCTCCCGGGACACGACCACGGGCGGCGGCGTCTTTGCCGTCGGGTCGGTCTATCTCACGGCGCAGGACGCCATCACCACCAACGAATACGGCAACAAGGATCTGATCTTCCTCGTATTCCGGCACCTGTCGGGCGCGAGTGTCCCCATCGGGACGACCTACCTGCTGTTCTCCTCCGGTACGCTCGAGGGGCTGACGATGCGGGGTGCCCGGCTGTGGACGGCGCTCCTCGTCGGGCTCATTCCGCTCGGGGTCGCCATCGCCGGCTTTATCTGCGTGCGGAAAAGGAGGAACCGCTGATGCAAAAAATCAAGACTTTTTTCGGGCAACACCGCCGCGGCGCCATGACGGCGCTGACGGTCGCCCTCATTCTCCTCGTCCTTGCGGCGAATATCGGGCTCGCGTGGCTGACGGAGGATCGGGTGCTCCTCGGCGACCTGACCCCCGAGGGGCTCTACACCCTCTCGGACAAAATGATCGAGACCTGCTCGGCGCTGAACGGCGACGCGACCATTCTCTTCTGCGCCGATCCCGACCGACTGCTCGATAACTATGAGATGCGCTATGTGTACATCATGGCGAAACAACTGGAGAAGGAAACGGGACACGTGCGCGTCGAGACCTGCAACCTGCGGCGTGACCCGACCGCGGTCAACGCCTACAAGGCGAGTTCCGCCGTCACCATCTCCGAAAACGATATCATCGTCACGTCCGGCGGTCGTTACCGTATCGCCGGGGCTTCCACCTTCTGGGCGGTCGGCGAGGACGGCGAGAAAGGTGGGGACAGCGGGGACAAGACCGAGTATTACTCGTTCAACGGCGAATACAAAATGGCGACCCTGCTCCTCTCCGTGACGCAGGTGTCCGACCCTGTGGTCGCCTTCACCTACGGGCACGGCGAGACCGTGTATGTCCCCGAGGAGCGCCGCGGGGAAGTCCCCGCCGGGGCACTCGAGGCGTCCGATGACGACAAGTCGTCGTTCTACTATCTTCTGGTCAACGCCGGTCTGCGCGTGGAGTATATCAATCCCGATACGGACGACGTCCCCGAAAAGTGCCTGCTCGTCATCATGGACGGGCCGACCCGGGACTTCTCCGTCGGTGACATTTACAGCGTCAGCGACGTGACGCCGCTCACCCGCCTGCATACCTATCTCTCCGACCGGCTCGGCGCACTGATGCTCTTCAAGGATCCGGGGGCGGTGTTGCCCAACCTCGAGGATTTCGCCGCCGACTGGGGCATTTCCTACCGTGACGGCTACTATCTGCGGGAGACGCCCGGCAACGCGCTCTCCGACGCGGAAAACACGGGGCGCAGGATCTTCGCCCGTCTCTCGGACGACAAGACCAACGTCGCGCGCAACGTGTACGCCGATATTCTGGATCTCGGCACGGTGCCGCGCACCGTCGTCGCCGACAGCGGGATCGTGTCCGGCAGCTGGAAGCACGACGGCATCGGCGGCTCCTCGACGACGCAGGTCGCCGGGTATTACGGCGATTTCTTCTCGACTTCCGACGGGGCGCGCCCCGTCCGTATCGCCGACGGGACGGTCGGCGAGGCGGGGTCTTACGCGATGGCGGGGCTCGCCGTCCGCTCGCGCCTCGACACGACCGAAAACGTGCGGTATAACTCGTACTTCTTCGGCGCGGCATCGACCGCGCTGACCTCCAACGCCTATCTCGACAACCGGGCGTACTGCAACGCGGATCTGCTCTTCACGACCGTCCGCTTCATCGCCCGCACCGACGCCTATGCGTCGATGGAGCTCGGCGGCACGAGTTTAAACTCCCCGATCCCGGGCGGCAAGGTCCTGAAGACCGTCAAACTCGCCGAGACCGGCAACACCAAATATGACAAAGAGGGGCTCAAGGACGGTTATTATCCCGCGGTCGACCGCGCGGTGCAGGTGACCTGGGGACTGCTCCTCACCCTGCTGCCCGTCGCCGCCGCCGCGACCGTCGGCACCGTCCTGCTCGTCAGACGCAAGAACCGATAAAAGGAGAGACGCATGAAACGTAAAAGAATCATTCTCATCGCTTCTCTTTGTGCGGTGCTGCTCGTCGCACTGACGCTGGCTCTGCTCGGCAAGTTCGTCTTTGGTTGGTTCGACAGCAAGGAGGAGCCGTATGTACCGCCCGTGCTCGAGGACGGCGAGGCGTACTACTACTTCGCCGGCGGTATGATCCGCGACGTGGTGCTGATGTTCCCGCAACTTTCGCGCTCGGACATCGGGCTCGTGCGCGTGCACAACGCAAAGGGCGAAAACTATTTCTTCTATCACGAACAGGAGGGGTCGAGCAACTACTTCCTGCTCGGCAACAGTAAGGACGACAAGTTCGAGGACAGCGACATCTACTATCCGCCGATCATCGGCGAGTGGGGCGGCACCTTCGACTACACCACGCTGTATGACGATTCCACCACCCTGCCGACCATGCTGGCGGCGGTGGGCGCCGTCAGGATCGGGGAGCGCCTGCGCCCCGAGGACGGCAATTTCTCCGAAGAATGGCTCTCGCACTACGGGCTTGCCAAGGCGGACGACCCCGCCTACTTCGAGATTGTGCCGTATCTGCGCGACGCGAACGGCAATTATATCTACACCGACGGGAACGACGGCGTCCGGATCGGGCGCGACCCCGGCGACGGGAAATACTACCTGCTTAGCAAAGCCGCCGACGGTACCTATACGCGGGGTGAAGCATATACGGGCGACACCTCCCGTCTGAGCCCCGTGCAGGACGCGGCGGGCATCCGGCGCGTGTACGTCGGCTCCCGGACGGTGGACGACACCGGCTATTACTTGCGGCTCGAGGGCAGAAATACCGTCTATACCACGACGACCTCGAACATCTCCGAGGTGGTCAATCGCGACGTGGGCTACTATGTGGCGCCGCGCGCCGTGACCAAGTCGGAATCCAACTATGCCTACCAGATCTCGCCGAACGTCTCGGTGTACCGGGGAAAATATTCCCGTGACCCGGAGACGGTCATTACCGCGCTCATGTCGCTCGGGCTGAACATCCCCGAAATGTGGGCATCGGGCAGGGGCGACGGCACGACCCTCCGCGACGTCTTTTTGCAGGCGGATCTGCGGGAGGAGGACTATGCCGTATTCCTCGAGGCGTTCCTCGGGGCGAAGATCGGCGAGGGGCGCGATATTCTCACGCGGGGCAACCGGCTCACCGAGCCGGGCTCGACCGTGCGTTATCGGATCACGGAAATCCGGGGTTATTACGACGCCTCGACGCACGCCTACCACGCGGCGGCGGACATCGGCGCGACCCGAGCCGTCACGGCGGGCGACAAGATCGTCGTGACCTACCGGCTCGGTGACGGCGCGGCGGAATACGTCGGGCTGCTCGACCTCGGGCAGGCGAATCTCCCGCCCGCCTTTGCCGGGACTCTCGTCGGACAGCCGTTCGGCTCCGTCTCCGGCGCGCCGCTGACGGTGGAGATCACCTACGACGGCAGTACCTCCTATGATACCGAAGAAGTGACGATCGGGCTCGTGGAGATCTCCGCCATTACCGACCGCGCGACCGGGGAAGCCGCGGCGACCGCCGGGGCAGGGTGCGACGTGACGCTGCGTTTCTACCAGCGGCGCGGGGAGAATTACCTCGGCGAGTCGCTGAGCGTGACACTCCGCCTGCCGGACGCGGGCGACCTTGCGGACGACGCAAAATGGTTTGAACTCAACGGTGAAGGGCAGTCCATCACGGTTCTGCGCACGCTCGGCACACTCGTGACGGGCAAAGGGGTCGCCACTTTTGCCTCCGGCGATGCGCCGGAGGCGGACATGACCTATCCCGTCGAGTATCTCGCCGACTTCACGCTCTATCTCGGCGCGAACGCGCACTACGTCAACCGGTATGAAGAAGTGGTGACGTTCGGTCACACCAACCGGGCAAACGTGTTCTTCGGCTCGACGCGCTATACCATCAAATCGCCCGTGAACCGCACGCCTTATGGATTGGACGCCGACATGGCGCTCGCCGTCCTGCGGGAGTTCGAGGACATGACGGGCGACGAGACGGTCGCCCTCGGGCTCGACGATGCCGCCATTGAAAAATGGGGGCTATACGCCTACCGCGTGTACTATGAGATGCCGTTCGAATGCTATACGACCACCCGGGCGGACGAGACGGTGGACTACCACTACAAGCGCACCGTCGGTTATGAACTCCTCATCAGCGAGAAACAGGCGGACGGCAGCCGCTACGTCGGCTCGACGCAGTTTGATACCGTCATCAAATTCGAGGACGGCGGAATCTTCGACTTCGCGGAGTGGACGTTCGAGGAGCGGTGGGCGCAGAGCAATCTCCTGCTCGTCTCCTATGAGGATCTGCGCTCGCTCGTCATTGATCTCAACTTCTCGGACGGCGGGGATTACAGTCACGTCTGGGCGTTCGATACGGCGGTCGACCGTGCCTACCGATATGAGACGCGGTATATCGAGAACGGGGTGGAAAAGGTCAGTTACACGACCGGCTCCCGTCTCTTCGCCGCCCTTGTGGACGGCGGCGCGCACAGCGGACAAATGACGTCCCGGGAACTCCGGAACATCCTGCAATACCGTACGGGCGCGGACAGCGCGGCACATACGGAAGCCGGGAAGCTCGTCCTCCCGAACGGATACTACGAGGCGCTGACGAACGAATTCCGCGCGCTCGATGCCATCTACGGCAACCGCACCGATGCGAAGGAACCGCAGTACTACGACGGCGCGACCTACTTCCAGACGCTCCTCCAGATCATGAACACGACCTACTATTTCGGGAATGTCGGGGACGAGCTCACGGAGGGCGAGATCGCGGATCTCATGGCGGATCCGAAAGCGAACGTGATGACATTCGCCTTCACGATGCGCGACGCCGACAATAAGAAGACGTACTACACCATTCGGTTCTACACATATTCTCAGCACACGCTCGTGCGTCTCACCACCGAAAACGCGCAGGGCGATACGCTCGCCGAGGCGCGCGATTTCTATATCCAGACGCGCGAGGTACGCAAGATCGCAAACGCCGTCGTCGCGCTCACCAGAGGCGAGACGATCGACAACAACCGATACTGAAACAGCCGCCCCGAAAGTTGTCCCATGCAAGTTATAAAAAATCATTGATTTTCGGGGCGCCTTGTGTTACAATAATCTAGATTCATATGCACGCCTGCGCGCGTGCGCTTAATGTACAATTCATTCATGCAAAGGAAAACACCATGAAAAAGAGAATTCTGTGCTTGGTACTGGCGGTGGTACTCGTTGGCTCTGCCATCGGGTTCTTCGTCTATGATAAGGTGGGGAACACCTTCAACTATGCCAAGAACCCGAGCAAGTATGTGACAATCAGTAACGCGGATGTCATCAAGACGCTTTACACGGGCGGCAAGACCCAGCCCGATGCCGTGACGGAGACCGATCTCCAGGCGGCGGTGGCGAAGGCGCTCGCTTCTCTCCAGAAGGACGGCACCGTCGGCATCATTCGTCTCTACGATACGCTGTATGTGAAGTATTACGCGACCGTCGAGGTGGACGGGAAAGTCAAGGTCATCACCAAGACCGAGACGCTCGAACCGACCAAGAGCACCTCGGTGCAGCTCGGCGCGGACAGCGACCTCGCACGCCTGTTTGTTGAGTTCCTGCTCGGCAAGGACGGCAGCACGACGTCTTACCGTACCTACACCAAGGACGAGATCATGAAGGGCGACAAGATCGTCTTCAGTTACACGGTGGACGGCGAGGGCGGCGACGCACGCGAGAACGTCAAGCGGAATGTCATCGGCGCGACCTTCCTCGACGATATCGAGGCGGACGGTGCCGCCGCGGGGCTGACCGCGAAGTTCCTCGAGAAACTGGCGAACCGCGAGGCGAAGATCAACGAAGCCATCACGCTCGAGCTCGGTGAGGGCGACAGCAAGAAGACGTATGTCATCACCGTGGGTTACGCGCTCCGCGACAAGATCGTCGGCGGCGGCGTTGAGGACGGCGATCACCTCCGCTTCGTCTATAACGAGATCACCAAAGACGGTGAAGAGGACAAAGAGGGCAAGGACACCATCCACACCGGCGTTCTGAGCGAGAACCTCGACAAAGAGTTCGGCACCGGCTTCTACGCGAAACTGAAGACCCTCGAGATCGGCAAGAAGACCGCGGAGAAGTTCTCGACCACCATCACGAACGAAGACGGCACGACCGAGACCAAAGAATATAAGGTAGAGATCCAGTACGTCGAGGGCAGAGAGGACACTTCCTCCCTCACGGACGAGCAGATCGAGCGCGCCGAGAGATATATCGAGTTCGACAAGACCTACGCCGAGGATTCCGACGCGAAGGCGGACAACGACGAGACGCTCGAACTCAAGGGTAAGACCGTCCACTACTATGTGGCGGTGACGGGCGTCAAGACCTATGCCTACAATTACACGAACATTGTGGATGCCAAGAACGGTCTGAAGTACACGGCGGAGAAGGATTCCGATCTTGAGAAGTACCTCACCGCGTATGCCGACTATGTAAAGGCGCAGAAGGCGTATGACGATGCGAAAGCGCTGACCGGCGACAAAGCCAAGACCCAAGAGGAACTGCAGAAACTCGAAGAGGCTGCGGCAACCGCGAAAGAGGCGTACCTCGACGCGGAAGTGGTGTATATCGACACGCTGAAGCCCACGGATGAGGAAGAACTGAAGAAGTTCAACGAGGGCAAACTGAAGGCGTACTACGATGCGCTCAAGGCGCTCATCGAGGCGAACAAGGCACTGAAAGCCGCCGATGAAAAGACCGACGCGCTGAAAGAGGCTGTGGCGACGGCGGAAGAGGCGCTCAAGACCGCGCTCAACGCATATGCCGAGGAGAAGAAGGTTTCTCTCGAGGACGTCAAGTATGTGGATATCGTGGCGCGCGACGCCTACGAGAAGCAGACGACCGAAGGGCTCGAGGACGACAAGAAGGACAAACTCGCATATGAGATTGCGAAGGAAGTCTGGAAGAAACTCCTCGAAGAAGCGGGCAAGACGGTCAAGTATCCCGGTAAGGCGGTGCGCGTTGCATACCGCGGGCTGATCGACGGGTACAAGACCAACTACTATGAGAATCGCGACAAATCCCCCTACAAGGATTACAGTTCTTTCAAGAGTTATCTGAAGAACTCCGCTTATGCCGGCAAGAACTACAAGGCGGAGATCACCGAGGAAGCCAAGCAGATCGTGCTCGAGCAACTCGTACTGTATCGCCTCGTCGAGATGTACGACGTGACGCTGACGTCGAGCCAGGAGAGCATGCTGACCATCTACAAACTGTATATGAGTGAGAAAGCCGCCGAGACGGCTCGCACCAGCTACCTCTTCGACAATGTGATGCAGAAGATCGCCGAGGAGATCTGCCCGGCTGTCAAGAAAGACTGATCACAAATCCCGGTTAGACATGGTACCGCGACCGCACGCAGAGACTGCGCGGTCGCGGTTTCTTTCGGAAAGGAGTGCAAGCGTGAAAGAAGTGGAGATATACACCGACGGTGCCTGCCGCGGGAATCCCGGCCCCGGGGGCTGGGGCGCGGTGCTGGTGTACCGCGGACGCGAGCGGGAACTGTCCGGGGGAGAGCCCGAGACGACCAACAACCGCATGGAGCTCATGGCGGCGATCTCCGCGCTCGAGGCGCTGACCGAGCCATGCCGCGTGACGCTGACCTCCGACTCGACCTATCTTGTCAAGGCGATTGAAGAGGGGTGGCTCGCATCGTGGCGCAAAAAGGCGTTTCACAAGGTCAAGAACCCTGACCTCTGGATGCGGCTCGACCCGCTCCTCTCCCGCCACGACGTGACGTTCGTCTGGGTGCGCGGGCACGACGGGCACCCGTATAATGAGCGCTGTGACCGCCTCGCCACCGCCGCCGCCGACGCGCAGCGGAAGAGCGACTGACAGAGGGGCTTTTATTTCCCCCGGGAGGGTGCTTTGGAGAAGGCACCCTCCCAAGATTGTTTTTGGGGGCGGCTCGTGGAAATGACCGTGTTTCTCTCGCAAAATCGGGTCGGTGTGATACCGACACGAGAAACCCTTTCTCTTTCGCAATGACGCGAACCCCTTTTTGAAACTATGTAGGGGCGACCATCGGTCGCCCGCGTTCCGCGAAGGGGATTTACGTTTTACTGTTCGTTGCCCTTTTGCATGAGAAGAATAGGCGACCACCCGTCGCCCCGAGAGGCGCGGCGTTTTCAGGGGAACGGGTGCGTCGATTGCCACGCAGGTGACGGGTGGTCGCCCTTACGGGTGAGCGTTTATCTAATTTGCATTGTTGTGTTGCATAAGGTCTTGACGGGCTATCGGGGGTTGCGAATATGAGAATATCATGTAGGGGCGACCATCGGTCGCCCCTATGGGGTGTGCGTGTGCCTCCCGGTCAGTTGTCGTTCTCGTCGTCGTCAAACGACGGCTTCTTCTGCTTTTTCGAGCCGGAGCGGGAGCCGGAGGAAGCGGAGCCGGAGGCGTTCGGATCAATCGCGTCGGCGACGGCGCCCGCGGCGTTACCGACTGCCTGTCCGCACTGCTCGGCGAGGCGGCGGCAGTTGCCCTTCAGTTTCCCACAGCGGGTGAGCAGCACGCCGACGACCGTCATCGTGCCGATGACCGCCATGACGAACCAGACAGGACTCCAGATGAGGTCTGCAAGCGAACTTTTTTTATGACAGAACATGTGTGTATCTCCTTGTGACTTTTGTTTCGCTTTCAGTATGTGCGCGGCGGGCGAAAACGATACGCCGCCGCTTGACAGCAGGTGCGAAAAACGATAAAATAATATGAAAGATTTCGACAAAAAACGGGAGGAACCACGGCGATGAAATGTCATGCCTGCGGATTTGAATGGAGCGCGGAAACGGAGACGTGCCCCGCCTGCGGCGCGCCGACCCGGGAGGAGACCTCCGGTACGGGGGAGGACATCTATCACCGCGGGGTACTCGCCGAAAAAGCGGGCAAGAAAAATACCGCCGCGCGGCATTATGCCGCCGCCGCCGATCTCGGCGTGCCGCTCGCGGCATGGGGCGTCTGCCGCTGCCTCGACCGCGCGGAAAATCCCGACCTCTATGAGTTCTGGCTCCTGACCGCCTCCGAGCGCGACCCGATCGCCGCCATGGCGTATGCCACCTATCTCAGGCGCGGGGGCGACGGCATCGGCGCCTTCCGCTATCTCCACCGCGCCGCGGCGCTCGGGAGCGATGAAGCACGGGAGAAGCTCGCGTGGTATTACCTCCGGCACAAGAATCGCCCGGCGGCACGCTATTATCTCAATCGCACGCACGGCAGATGCTTCGCCGCCGTCCTGCGGCTCTTCGTCGGTCGCGAGCCCGAGTACGCGCCGGAGACGCCGGTCGCGCCGGACGATACCGTGGAGATGTACAAGATCGGTGCTTATGCCGAGCGGCTGGGACTGCCGCACATCGCGTTTTCCTATTATGAAAAAGCGGCGGACGCCTCTTACCTCAAAGCGGTCGAGCGCGTCGCCGAAATGTATATGCGTGGGCAGGGCGTCACGCGGGACGTCCGCAACGTCGTCAAGTACCTGCGCATCCTCGGCGCCGCCGGTAAGACGGAGGCGTACCTCACGCTCGCGGATTACTATGAAACGGGGCTCCTCGACGGCGCGCCGAATCCCGCCGCCGCGACAGAAGCCTATCGGCTCGCCGCCGACCACGGCGACGTGCGCGGCATGACCCTGCTTGCCGACCGTCTCGCGGACGGCATCGGCACCGACCGCGCCCCCGAGGAGGCGCTCACGCTCTATGACCGTGCGGCGGCGCTCGGCTCCGAAGACGCCAAAAAGCGCGCGGCGGCACTTCGTCGCGTGGCGGCGGAAGAATATGCCGCCGGTGTTAAGGTGAGCGAAGCGAACCCCGCGGACGCCTACCGGCATTTCAGAAACGCGGCGGCAACGGGGCACGCCGAGGCGCTCTGTGCCGTCGGGGACGCGCTCATCGCGGGCAGCGGCTGTGACAAGGACAACCACGCCGCAGTAGACGCCTATCTGCGGGCGGCGGAGCGAGGCTCCGCCCGGGCGCTCTACCGCATGGGGTGCCTGTATCTCTACAATTACGGCGTGCGGTACGACGAAAAGCTCGCGCGCGCCTGCCTGACCGGGGCGAAGCGCGGCGGCATCGCCGCGGCGGACGCCAAACTGACCGAACTCGAGAACCGCAAGAAGCGCCACGCGGCGCAGAAGCTCTATGCCGCCTCCTGTGTCATCTATCACCGGGGCGACCACGCGTCGGCGGCGAAATTCCGCTATGCGGCAGCAAAGCTCGGGCACGCGAAGGCGACCTATCTGCTCGGCTGTATGTACGACTGCGGCGACGCGCTCCCGAAAGACGCCGCGCGGGCAAACGTCCTCTATGCGCGGGCGAAACTGCTCGGCTTCGACGGGAAGGAGACCGGGTTCTACGGTAAGTATCTGCGCGGGCTCAACGACATGAAGTAACGCACTGCCCCTCCGGCGGTCAGACCGCTGTTCCAGCGCTCAGACCGTCGCTCTCTGACCGCCTCCGCTTTGCCGCCGTGTATCGGCGGCGCGATGCGGGGAGAGCCGCCGAAATCCTTTCGGTGAACGGATTTCGGCGTGCGACAAGCAGGAAAACCTTGTCCTCGGGGCGGCGGCGACCGTCGGCGCACGGAGGGCTTGGTTGCCTGCGCGGTCATGCCCTCTCTCCGACTCTCACCTCTTCGCGTAGTGGGACGGAGAGACTGCCTTCTTCTCTCTTTTTCTGCTTTGACTCTTTCACGATTTCTGCTTTTGTTGCCCTTGTTCTTTGCGCCTTTTCCCACGCTCTCCCGTCGGTTACCTCTTTTCAGTTACGCGACGATCGCGTGATATTCGCTTTACAATAACGGCGTTGCGCCCGGTTTTTCGGGCACAACGCCGCTTTTTTGTAACGAGTTCCCGCACGCTTTCGTCCGTGGCGGTTTTGCCTTCGGCGGCGTTGCCGTCGGTGCATGCCGCGGGGCTCTCTCAGAGAAAGAGCGGGCGGAGCTGGTGCCCGGCGAGGGCGGCGGTCAGACACTCCGGCAGGTAGGTGAAGTCTGCGACGAGGGAATGGGGCTTCTTTTCCGGGTCGTCCTGCCGCATGGGGACGAAGAACACCTGTTTGCGCCCGAGGAGGGTTGCGATGTTCGCGAGGTTGGCGGACATGGAGTCGTTCGACGCGAGGGCAATCAGGGTCGGGCGGTCACAGCGCAGATGCGCCTTCGCCGCCATGGTGACGGCGGAGTCGGTGATCCCCTGCGCCATTTTGGCGAGGGTGTTCCCCGTGCAGGGGGCAATCACGAGCGCATCGAGCGGGGTGACGGGTCCGAGCGGCTCCGCCTCGACGATGGTGGAGACGGCTTTTCTCCCGCACATGGTTTCGACGGTCTCGCAGAAGTCCGCCGCTTTCCAGAACCGTGTGTCCGTCGTCGCGACCCGTTCGCTGAAAATGGGAAGTATGTCTACGCCCTCCGCGCGCAGGCGGCGCAATGCCGCGAGGGAATGCGAAAGCGTGCAGTGGGAACCGCAGAACGCGTATCCGATCATGTGTTACGTTCCTTCTTTTTGCATGGTTTGGTCGAGAGTGTGCGCGATGATGCTGCCGGCACTCTTCGGAAAAATTTTCCCCGGAAGCCCCGGTGCGGGCGTGACCGTGACGCCCGTGTCTCCCCGGGGGGTACCGATGTTGTTTTTGCCCGACGCGAGTTCGACAATGGCGCAGTCCGAAAGATTCGCGAGGACCGTATCCGTGAGCAGTCCCGCGGGGACGGTGTTATAGAGCAGGCGCATGCCGCCGAGGTGGGTCAGGAGCGCCGGGAGGTCATAGGCTTCCGCACCGTCGCCGCGGGCGGCAAGGCGGCTCTCGGGGCGCCGCGCGAAGACCGACACGTGCGCGCCGAGCAGAACCAGGCGGCGCGTGAGCGCCGCGGCGATCCGTCCGTAGCCGACGACGCCGACGGGGAGGGCGCGCAGAGAATACCCTGCGGCGCGCATCCCGACGCCGAGCGCCGCTTCTGCCGTGAGGACGGCGTTCTCGTACACGAAAGCGGGGATCGCGAGCAGATCCGTCACCTCTCGTCCTCCCCGACGGGCGACCGCCACCGCCTCGGCGGAGAAACCGCCGCCGAAGATACGCCCCGGGGCGCGGTCAATCACCTCGGCAAGCGGCACGGCAGACGTCGGGCGCTCCGGGAGCGAAATATGAACACCGTCCCGCGAGACGGGAATGGGCAAAAGGAGAATATCCGCGGCGTCCAGACGCTCCTCGGGGTCGGCGAGCGTGACGCTGTACCCGAGATCCGTGAGCGCCCGCGCGGCGTAGGCAAGGCGGGGGTCCGAACGCAGAACCGTTATTTTCATAGGGCACCTCTCAGAGACATTGTATGCGGGAAGAGACAAAAAGGCGCGCGTTTGCCGACGATCAGGGGCGGGGCAGTGTATCGGGGCGGAGACGCCGACAGTGCGACGAAACCGACCACGGTGGAGCCGGAAGCAAAGCAGGAGGAGAGCGGGCGGATTAGACGGGCGGAAAGGTGAGTGGGGGGCGGCGAGGAAGAACGCACGGCAGCGGGAAAATACGCGGCAGCGGAGAGCG
>SFZB01000070.1 GCA_004558975.1 bacterium | reverse complement strand
AAAACAAAATCTGACAAAAATATCATTATCGACATTTACAAAAAACGGGCGGTTCAATATCATAATTTGTGAAGAATACCTAAAACGGAGGACAGCCGTGAAACTGACGTTTGACGGAGGCCGTTCGCAGGGTGACCCGTACGTCATCCGGCACGGCGATACGTATTATATGTACGCGACGGGCGCAAAAGGGGTGCAACTCTATACCGCCCGGGACAAATACCATTGGCATTACGCCGGTATCTGCTACTCGCTCGAGGGCGAGAAAGAATACTGGGCACCGGCGGTGCTTTTCCATGAGGGACGCTTCTGGCTCTACTATTCGTCCATGGGCGAGTGGGAGACGGATACCCACCGCCAGCGTATGTGCGTCGCGGTCAGCGACCGCCCGGATGGAGGGTTCGCTTTCGTCGGGGAACTGATTGCACCGTTCTCCATCGACGCGCACGTGGTCGAGTCGGGGGGAGATCTCTATATGTACTACTCCACGAACGATTACGAAGCGGAGCGGGCGGGGACACTGATTGTCGTCGACAAAATGCTCTCGCCCACCAAAATGTGCGGACATCCGCAGGTGGTGGTGCGCGCGACGCTGGATGAAGAGATCTTCATGCGCGACCGTTTCAGGAAAGGGCAGCATTGGCACACCCTCGAGGGTGCGTTCTACTTCCGTGTCGGTGACGATCATTTCCTCACCTATTCCGGGAACTGCTATCAGAACGAAACCTATTATATCGGGTACGCGGTGGCACACGGGCACACCGACGACCTGACGAAGTTGCACTTCCATAAGTACCCGGACGACAACACCTATTGCCCGCTCGTCGCGAAGAACGACGTCGAAGAGGGGACGGGACATAACAGCATACTCGCAGAGGACGGGCATCTCTACCTCTTCTACCACGGCAGAGATTACGGCACCCGCGGCACCGCCGCGGACGTGCGGACGGCGCGCATCTGCGAGATTACGGAGCGCGACGGGAAACTCGAAGTCGTCAGTCGCTGAAAAACAAAAAATCGGAGGGGGATCCCCCTCCCGCCGGGCAGGGAACCTGCCCGGCGGGAACAAGAAGACAACAAAAGGAACTGTTAACCGAGGCGGGTCGCCCCCGCAATAACCGAAAAAGGAGATCAGCCTATGAAAGCAAAATGGTGTATGACATTTCTTCTGGCGCTCGTGACCCTGCTGTCCGTTGCGCTCTTGACCGCCTGTGGCTCAGAAAAGGAGATGAAAAAAACCTTCATGAAGATGGAAATTGATTCGTCGGGGGTCGGACAACTTACGGACGGGGATCTTTTCGACCCGAAAACGCTCCGTGTCACCATGACCGCCGACCGCGGCTCCGACGGCGTTCTCGACCTTGCTAATGCCACCGTCACGGTGGACGGTGCCGCCTATACCGGCTCACCGATCGAGGTGCATGAACCGTCCTGCACGGTGAAGATCGTATATGAACAGGGAGAGGGAAAGCCGACGCTTACCGGCGAGGTGACGCTGGACGTCGCGAAAAAGACGACTCCCACGCCGGAGCCCACACCGACAGGAAAAGCCAAGGTCATCATCATGGCAGGGCAGAGCAACATGGTCGGGCACAGCATGGTGGACAGTCTGACGCCGGAACAGTTGGCGAAGTATCAGGCGGGTTTCAAAAATGTGCTGATCTTCAATTCCTGCAATCCGTATAACCCCAAAACCGACAAACGGAATTTGACGACGAACTTCATTCCCGTCAAGACGGGCATGGGCAGGATCCCGGACGATACGACCAACTGGCCGAACTGGTGCTTCGGTCCCGAGCTCGGGCTCGCCGAGTATCTCTCGGAGACCTATCCCGACGAGACATTCTACATCATCAAGGACGCGACGGGCGGCACGACCCTGCACGACAAGTGGTATTCGCCCTCCTCGCTCGCCTATCTCGGGAAGGAAACCCTCGCAGAAAACAGCCTGTACACCCATCTGCTCACCCGCGTGGACGAAGGCATGGGGCTGCTTGAGGAGAATCAGATCGACGCGGAGATCGTCGCCCTCCTCTGGATGCAGGGCGAAAGTGATACCCACCAATATACCACTGATTACGCGGTTCTCTGGTCGAACTTTATCGGAGACCTCACGACAGAGCTGGAGAGCCGGGGCTATGTGACGGAGAACGGGCTCGCTACGATCGACGGCGGCATCACCGAATACTGGGCAAACTACGAAATACTCAACGCCGTCAAGGAAATTTGGGCGGCAGAACACTCCAAAGGGTACTATGTGGATGTCCTCGGCGCGGGTCTGACCCGTAAGCCGAGCGACCCCGCCCATCTGGATTCTCCCTCGATGCTCCGCCTCGGGCGGCTCTTCGGAGAGAAACTCTCGCTCGCGATCGCCGACCTCGGGAATGCGGCGACCGTGACACCCGTCACGCTCCGCGGTACGGGTACGGCGGACGATCCGTATCTCATCGGGTCTTATGCCGAATGGTTGCGCCTGACGCATACGGCATTTGTCGACACAGACGCGCTCACGGGCAAGTATATCAAACTGACATCCGATATCGGGAGCGCCAATATGCCGGTGCGCGCATCGCTCGGTGTCGCCTCCGTGAGACCCTTTGCCGGTACGATCGACGGCGACGGACACACCATCTATGTGAACCTCCGCAACCGACAGTATAAGACAGAGGGGCGCGCCATGGGGCTCATCGGCTACGCGAACGGCGCGACGCTCGAGAACCTCACGGTCGCGGGCGACGTGACCCTGACCGTCGGAAACTTCTACGCCGCCGGTTTCATCGGGATGGTGCAGTGGGCGAACGGCGCCGTGACCACCATCAGGAACTGCGTCAACATGGCAACGGTCAACGTGACCGGCGCGTCGAACGCCGGGGGCTTCGTCGGGCGGATGCTCGGCAACCTCACGATTGAGGACTCGGAGAACAAAGGTAATGTGACAACCGCCGGTAACTATGCCGCAGGCATTGTCGGCTACATCAACAACTCGACCGCCGCGGGCGCCGGTGCGCCCTCCCTCACCGTCATCGGTACGGTGAACTCGGGGAATATTAAGGGTCAGACGGGCGTCGGCGGTATCGTCGGTCTGTTCATGACCGGGGCTTCCGGCGGGACGCACGTGCTGACGGATGTCTCGAACACGGGTACCCTCACGGGTAACACGCAGGTCGGCGGCATCATCGGCGTCGTGACGAGCCAGGCGTCGAGCGGCTTCCATATCATGGTTATTTACCTGGAGGCGGGGCTGAAAGACGAAAGCGGTGCGGACATCGTGATCGGCGCGGACGGCAACAAGCGGACGACCGCCGTCACGAAGCGGCTCCCCGCGGACGACCCCGACGGAGGAGATTTCGGAGGATTCATTCCGTTCGTATAAAAGAACGGTGGATTATTGGGAAAGGAGAGAATCATGAACGATCGGAAACCTGTCTGGACAACGCCGGTGGCGGAGATCCTTGTACTCGACGCGGATGACGTGATCCGCACCTCCGGCACCCAACGCCAAGGAGAAGGTGTCGGTGACAAAACGACCTGGAACGACCTGTTCGGCGACGGTCAATGATCGCCGGAAACTATCAGAACGAAACGAAAGGGTTACTAACATGAAAAAGATTACTTCGCTTATCCTCTGTATCGTTTTGACCGTGGCGGCACTGACCGCGCTCTCGGTGGCTGTGTTCGCCGATGAGGGGGAGACGCCTGCGGTCAGCGATGTCACGCTCGACGGGTATCAGAACAAGCTGAGAGGCTTCGATATCCGCATCGTCGGTAAGATTGCGTACGAAGCCAACTACCGGGAGGTCGGTTTCGTGTTCTCGAACGGCACGACCTCAAAGGAGTGCGCCGCGAAATACATGTTCAAGACGCTGCTCGCCTCCGACGGGGAAAACACCTACGAGGCGCTGACAGCCGGTGAGGGCGAGTACCTCTTTGCCTATATCATTGAGGGCATTGAAAAAAGCGCCGCTCTGACGCTCAGCGTCAAGCCGTATGCCGTGAATCAAGACAACGAGAAGATCTACGGCGAGGAAAAAACGCTCGTCAAGAAAGCGGACGAACAGTTCGCGCAGGAGACGGTACATACCCACACGCCGATCCACCACGAGGCGACCGTCGCCACCGCGGCAAGCTACGCAACGGCATGGAACACGGAATACTGGTCCTGTGGAGGCTGCTCCAAGCTGTTTAGTGACGCCGCTTGCACGACCGTGGTCGAGGCAGATGCGGTCATGGCACCGGCGCAGAAAGACAATGCGGCCTTTGTCAACAGCGAAACGAATCCTTATCTGCTCGCGAACGTAGAGGACTACAATGCTTTTGCGGCAGCGGTCAGTGCGGGCGATACCATGGCGGGTAAATTCGCCAAGATTACCGTTGACCTCGGAACGACGGAAGCACCGATTACGGCACCGATCGGTACCGTGGACAAATATTTCGGCGGTACGCTTGACGGAGACAACCATACCGTTATCGTAGAACTGAACGAAAATGCCGCTGTCGGTCTTGTCAGTTACCTCGCGGGCGGCACGGTGAAAAACGTTACAGTTTGCGGTAACATCACGCGTCAGACGACTTCCAAAGCGTCCTATGCGGGCGGTATCGTCGGTATGATCACTTCAGCAGGCGGTACTGTGACGAACTGCACGAATCGTGCGACCGTAACCGCACCTTCTAACTGCTATGCGGGCGGTATTATCGGGCATACAAACGGCGTTGCGACGATTGCAAATTGTG
>SFZB01000069.1 GCA_004558975.1 bacterium | reverse complement strand
GACGCTCTTCCGATCTGTGACAGCATTTTTATTATACCATTATATTCGCTTTTTTCAAGATAGATAAATCCTCCGATGTGTTTTATTCTTTTGACCGGCAGGTCAAATCTATTTCAACACATCCGAGGATTTCTTCTCACCGGTTAACCTCTTTTCAACCACGCGACGATCGCGTGGTTTTCCTTTTACAACAAAAAAGACCCGGCGGAAAGCCGGGTCTCCATGTTGCGCCGCGGCATCTGCTGCGGCGCAGTACGCGCTGAATGTCAAAGCGCGTTTAGAGGGGATACCTCAGGGGTTAGTGGGTCGTGTCGGAGCCGTCGCTGTCATCGCCGTCACCATCGGACGGAGCGTCGCCCGCGTCGGTATCCGTGCCGTCGGAAGCATCGCCATGCGGCTTTTTACGTCCTGCCATGAAACGATACACACCGAACCCGGCGCCGCCGAGCACCACTACCCCGCCGACGACGGAAAGCGTCACGATGAGCGCGGTGTGGCTCTTCTTCGGTTCGTCCGGCGTCGTCGGATCCGTCGGATGCGTCGGCTCGGTAGGATCCGTGGGATCGACCGGCGTGGGATCCGCGTTCGGATTACGGTTGACCGTCACGGAAATGGTTTTGCTGACACCCGCATACGAGAAGGTCACGGTCTGCTGACCGGCTTTCAGAGGCGCCGTCGGGAGCGTATAGCCGCTCGTCACCTCGTCACGCGAGCCGTCGTCGTAAATCACGGTCAACGTCATGCCGGTGGCATCGAACACTTCCCCGTCCACATAGACAAGTTTCGTCGGAGAGGTCTTGACCTGCAATTCAACAATACGAACCGTTTCACCGAAACCGGCACGCACGTCGCGCACGGCTGCCTCTACGGTAAACAGGTCATTCGCATTGGTGATGAAAGTCAGCTGCTCGCTGTTCGTCACGCGATTGTACGCGAGACGGGCGGCGCTGACGCGGGCGCGGTACTCGGCAAGGAGCGTCTTCGCGGCGTCACGGTCATCCATTGAAACAAGAGCACGAACCTCTTCCTCTGTCGGCATATTACCAATAGCGGCAATCGCCTCCTCGGTATCCGGCTCGGGCAAGGTCGCCGTCCGGGTCGCCGTCGAGAAGTACAGCCCCCAGAGGTGGCTGTCAAAGCCGGCGGCATTCTTCGGGTAAGAAATCGTCAGCCCCAGATCTCGGACATCCGTCAGCTCGGGATACAGCGTCTTTGCCAGATAGTCGGAGAAGTTGGCATAGAACTTCTCTTCGCCCTCACCGTTACGGAAGTCGAAAATCTTCTGCAGGATCGCATCATCGGAATCGGTGTTACGGAATGCATACGCTTCCAGCATCGGCGCCGTAAGGCCGGTAAACGTATAGGTCTTGACGGTGCTATCGTAGAACGCCTTATCGCCGATGGCAATCAGCCCCTGCGGAAATGTCACCGCGGTCAGGGCAGAAACACCGCGGAACGCCTCTTCGCCGATGCGAATGACATCGGACGGTACCGCAAAGGTATCGCCGGATTTCGCGGGCGGGTACACATCAAGCTGCACGCCGCTCGGCAGGTACGAATACAATACCCCATCCACCGTGAAGTAACGGTCGTTCGCCCCGGCAAGTGCCACGGCGGAGATATTTGTCCCGAAGAAGGGGTTGTATCCGACCGCCCCTGCCGTCGACTTCAGAGTCGCGGGGAGCGTGAAAGTGCCGGAGAGCGCGGTGTTCGCAAAGGCATAGCTGCCCAGCGTTTCCAGACACGGCAGAGCCGTCAGGGTTCTCAGAGGCGTATCCGCAAAGGCGGAGGCGCCGATCGTGCGGCAGGCGGCGAGATCCGCCGTCGTGAGGGAGGTACCGCGGAAGGCTCTCGCGCCGATCGTCTCCACATGGGAGAGATCCAGCGATACGATGCCGACACAGCCGTCAAAGGCAGCGCTACCGACCCGCACAAGGTTCTCCGTCGTAAAGCCGGGGTTCCCGTTTGTGCCGAGTTTGGTACAGCCGCGGAACGCGTTATCCCCGACTGCCGTCAGGGCGCCGAGGTTCAGGTACGTAATTGCGGAGCACCCACGGAACGTGTTATCTCCGACGACCGTCACGCTGTCGCGGACGGAGTTCGGGAAGTCGATCGTCGTGAGGTTCGGATAGCCGTACGTACCGAAGAAAGTCCCTGTACCGATATCCGTCGTACCGGCAGCAAAGCTGACCGAGTTCAGCGGGTATTCACCCGTCATCGCGGCATCCGGCACGTGCGAAAAAGTGCCGTAGCCAACCGAAGTCAGGGCAGGCAGTTTTGCGGTCTTGAGTCTGTACGGATTCCCGAACACGCGGTCGCCGAGTGTCGTCACCTTCGTGCCTGTCAGGTCAAGGTTTACAAAATCCGTGAAGTAGAACGCAGCATCGCCGAGCGCCGTCACGGTATCGCTCAGTGTGACTTTGGACAGCGCGGTCAGCGCAAAGGTCGCCGCAGGCAACGTTTCGATCCGTGCCTGCACATTTGCCTCGGCAAGATAAGAGCAGTTGTAGAACACGCCCTGCCCCATCGACGTGACGCTCGCGGGGATCTTCACATACGAGAAGCCGCTCGCCGTGCAGTCCGCAAAGGCATAGGCACCGATCGTCTCGACCCCGGTGAGGTCGATACGGGTCAATGCGCGGGAGCCGGCAAAGGCGCCCGGCAGAATGGTCCGGAGACTCTCCGGCGCCGTGAAGGTCGTCAGCGTCTGCGGAGCGAACACCAGGGTCGTGCGCGTCTCGTCGGTGTAGAAAATACCGTTCTCATCGCGGTAGTAGGTTTCCGCGCCTTCGGGGAACACGAATGTCGTCAAGCGACAGCCGGCGAACGGTACGACGACACCCGTGAAATCAAACTTCCCGGTATCGGTAAACTCTAGCTCCGAGAGAGCGGAGCAATCCTCGAACATGGTGTCTCCGACGGCGGTATGCTTCGAGAGAATGACCCGACGGAGCGAGGAGCAACCGGAGAACACGCTGCTGCCGCTGACGCGCAGAAGCGTCAGATCCACCGTTTCGAGAGCGGTGCAGCCGAGGAATGCGTAGCTGCCGAGCGTCCCGATATGCGGTGCCGTGCGGACAAACTGGCTGTCCGCGAGATCCAGCATATTCGCGGTCTTGGTATCGACCGTCTTGTCGGTTACGACTATGTTGTTCAGGTACTTCAGCGAAGTGCAATTCTCAAAGCAACGCGTGCTGAACGTAATCGCACGGGAGCGCAAATCCACCTGCTCCAGTTTCGGGCAGTTGCGGAAAGCGCCCGTCGCCACAAACGACACGGTATCCGGGATCACCACGCGGCGGAGTGCCGTCATGTGGTCGAATGCTGCCAGCTGAATCTCGGTGCACGGCGAGGAGATCTCGAGCTCCGTAATGTTATTGTTATCTTTGAATGCTTCCTCGTGGATATAGTACACATTCAGGCTCTTCGGGATCGTGACCTTGCCGCCGAGTCCGTGATAAGCATAGAGCGTGCCGTTCCGAACATCAAATTCCGGTCCGACCGACAGTTTCGCCGTCACATCGGAGGCGGTGGGGCGTCCGTTCACATACTGCGTCGCCGTAATGAACGCCGTCCCCTCGCGGAGCGTATGCACGACGCCGGTCTTCTCATCGACCGTCGCGACATCCGGCGCGTTGGAGGAGAAGCGGATATCGAGCTGATCCGAGAAATACCAAGGATTCGCGTTGACATTCAGACGGAACACCATGTTCGGATTGACATCCACATAGTTGTTCGTCGGGTCGACGAGTTCCGAGTCCCCGTTATAGATGAGATCGAACGTCAGGTTCTTGAGTTTGATGCTCTTCGTCGCGAGCCGATCCGTCACCGTGACCTTAATCGACTTTCTGACCGAAGTACCGGCATCGGGTCCGGCATAGACCGTCACCGTCGCAGTGCCTGCCTGCACGCCGAAGATCGTACCGTCCTTCACCTGCACGACCTTCTTATCGGAGGTTGTCCAGTAAAGCCCCGTCACGGCGGCATCGCCGGGCGTGACCGCGAGGTCGAGCAGTTTTGCCTCGTTCGTGTCGATTGTGACGGCATCGCCGTCCTTGAAGGACACAGAGGTCGGATAGTTGACAGAAGCGGCGAGCGTCTTATACTCGCTGAGGCGATAAGCACGTGTGTTCAGCGCATAGTCGTCCACCTGCAGATAGATGTCCGCGCCGCTCTCGTAATAGTCGGTGATATCTACCGTGACGGTCGTCACACCGCCGCGCGAGGACTCAATCGGGATCATGTCCCCTGTCATGAGCGCCAGCTCATTCTCATCGACATTGAGATAGCAGAGCCCGAGCGCCTGCGCGTAGTGGTTATCGTACACGTCCACATCGAGGTAGACCTTATACTTGGTTTCTTTCCCGTCCTTATAGGCATCGAAGCGAACACGGTAATCGACGATTTCCGGCGCCTCATTATCCACATAGAACGTGAACGTGAAGGTATCCTCCGGACGCGCCGCCGGCGCTTCTTCTCCGAGGACCCCTGCCATCTGCCCTGCCATCTCGAACTGATACTTGCGATTGTTCGCGAGTCCGAGTGCCACAGGGTCGATATCCAGTTCAATCAGCGACGCACGCGCCGTCGAGGAGCCGCCGGAATATGCCTTTCTGACATTGACCTTGACTTCCTTATAGAGAATCTCGCCGGTCGTCGTGTCGGTGATAAGGGAACTGACGGAAACGGGCGGCATTGACATACGTTGCATCCGGAGCGGCGGACAGAGCGGCGCTGACGAGGCCGGCATCATGGCTGAGCAGACTTTGTTTGTCGAC
>SFZB01000068.1 GCA_004558975.1 bacterium | reverse complement strand
CATGTGCCTGAAAGAATACGATAGGATCCTGTGGGATTTTAACGGTACGTTGCTCGACGACGTCGCGCTCGCCGTTTCTTCCAATAATACACTCCTTGCGCGCCGGGGGCTCCCTCTGATTGCATCCGAGGACGCATACCGTGAGGTGTTCTGTTTTCCCGTCGCCGATTATTATCGGGAACTCGGGCTTGAGAGCGAGGGGGAGGCCTTCACGCGCGTCGCGCACGAGTGGATGAAAGAATACCGCGCCGGGGAAAAGGACGCGCCGCTTCGCGCCGGCGCGCTCGCCGCGTTGGATGCTGTACGGGCGGCAGGAGTGCCGCAGGGGATACTCTCTGCGACCGAGGAGACACAACTGGAGGAGCAGGTGACGGCGCTCGGGATCCGCGACTATTTTGACCACCTGTTCGGCAGGGAAGATATTTACGCGACGGATAAGAGCAGGATCGCCGCCCGCTATCGGCGGGAGCACCCGGAGGAGCGGGTTCTGATGATCGGCGACACCGTTCACGACGTCGAGACGGCGAAGGCAGGTGGCTTTGACTGTGTTCTGGTCGCGGGAGGGCACCAGAGCCTGCCGCGTATCGCGGGCGCCGGGGTTTCCGTTTTCCCGGATTATCCGGCACTCATCGCTTACCTCACGGAGGGAGCGGAAGCGTAAAAGCACATCCCCCGCAGGGCGGGGAGAAGAGGAGTCATGTATGGCATTCGATGCCGGATTTTTGCGGGCGGTCGTGTTTGAACTCAATCGCGACCTTGCCGACGGTAAAGTCGATAAGATCGGACAGCCGAGCGCCGATGAGGTCGTGTTGCAGATTCGGCATTTCGGCGAGACTAGGCGGCTTCTGATCCGCGCGGGCGCGAGTCTCTCGCGCCTTTCTCTGACCGGGGAGAACAAGGACAACCCGGCAACTCCGCCTATGTTCTGTATGCTTCTTCGGAAGCACCTCGGTGGGGCGAAACTCCTGCGCGTCGAGCAGCCGGGCTATGAGCGGATTGCACGGATCGCGTTTTCCGGCTACGACGAAATGGGGTATGAGACCGAGAAATACCTCGTCGCCGAGATGATGGGGAAGTATTCCAACCTCATGCTCCTCGACGGGAACGATCGGATCCTCGCGGCGCTCCGCACGGTGGACTTTTCGACCAGCCGCGTGCGGCAGGTACTGCCCGGCATGACGTATGAACTACCGCCCGCGCAGGATAAGCGCGAGCCGCTGACGGAGACGCGGGAAGGATTTCTCTCGGCGCTTGCGACGGCGGATCCGGAGCAGCAGGCAGATAAGTATCTCACCGCCGCCTACCTTGGCACTTCGGTGCAGGTCGCGCGCGAGATTGTCTACCGCGCGACGGGCAGGACGGATACCCGCCTTTTTGAGACCCGACCGACGGCGCTTGCCGATGCTTTTTTCGCATGGCATGAGCGCCTGCGGGAGAATCGCTACGAGATGACGCTGATGCGTGCTGCGGACGGCGCCCCACTCGAATATTGCTATGCGCCTCTGACGTATTTCGGTGCCGGCACGACGTGTGAGACCTACCCGGACGCGGGCGCCCTGTTGGATGCCTGCTTCGGGGAGCGAGAGCGGCTCGCACGCGTGCATAACCGCGCGTCGGATTTGTTCGGGCTGATCGAGCGCGCCACGGCGCGCCTTGCGCGCAAGACCGAGGCGCAGGAGGGGGAACTTCGCGAAGCGCGGCAGGGGGATCTCTGGCAGCGCCGGGGCGACCTGCTCACGGCGAACCTCTGGCGGGTACAGCGCGGTGACACCGCGCTCGTCACCGAGGATTATTACGAGGATCCGCCGGTGACGGTGACGATTGAACTCGACGGGCGGCTCAGCCCCGCCGCCAACGCACAGAGATTTTATAAATACTACACGAAAGCGAAACACGCCCGCGTGCATCTGGAAGAGGAAATCGCCCGTAACCGTGCGGAGATGGAATACCTCGCGACGGTGCGCGACGCGCTCCTGCGCGCGCAGAGCGAGCAGGACCTCGCGGAGATCCGGGAGGAGCTCTGGCGCGCAGGCTACGCCGCACGCATGAAGGGGTACGCGCCCCCGAAACAGCGTAAGGCGCGCCCTCTCGTGTACCTGTCGCCGAACGGTTATCGGGTACTGGTCGGGCGCAATAATTTACAGAACGATATGCTGACATTTCACACGGCGGCGCGCGGCGACCTCTGGTTCCACGTCAAGGGGGCGCCCGGTTCTCATGTGATTTTGGTCGCGGGTGGGGAAGAGCCGCCGGCGGAGGATTACACCTTTGCGGCGACGCTCGCGGCGATTCATTCGAGCCTCTCGGGCGACGCCGTACCCGTCGATTATACCCGGGTACGCTTTGTGAAGAAACCGCCCGCGGCAAAGCCGGGCTACGTCACGTATTCCACCAATTACACCGCCTATGTATCGACGGCGGACAAAGATCGGTTCCGCCCGGAGGGAGCATAAATGGGACAGTACACACACATGATCGACCTGCTCGCGGAGCAGAAGCGCTTTATTCTCGCACATCTCGGCGTGGGGGATACGGCGGTCGACTTCACGATGGGGAACGGGAATGACACCCTTTTCCTCTCCGAGACGGTCGGCGAGAGCGGACACGTCTATGCCTTTGACATTCAGGCGTCGGCGCTGGAGAGCACCGCCGCGCACTTGAAGGCGGCGGGCGCCCCCGAGAATTATACCCTCATTCACGCATCGCATGACCGCGTGCGCGAGTTTGTCACGGGGCCGATCAAAGCCGGTATGTTCAACCTCGGCTATCTTCCCGGCTCCGGGCACAAGGAGCGCACCACCATGCGCGTGACGACCATGCCGGCTGTCGAAGCGGCGCTCGATCTTCTGGATTCCGACGGGATTCTGCTGGTTGCGGTGTATCCCGGGCACGAAGAGGGGCGACTCGAAGGGGAGATGCTGGACGCCTATTTCCGCACGCTCGACCGGCGTAAGATCTGCGTGACCCGTATCGAGATCATCAATTCCCCGACGTCGCCGTTCTTTTTTGTCTGCGAGAAAAAATAAGCCGCGCACCTTTTGTTTACAAACGGATTTCGGTTCGTTTACAGGCATGTCATAATATTTGGATATAGTATTAAGTAAGCGAAACCTTCGCCAAACGAGGTTATATGTACTATTCACCTATTCAGGAAGAACCCTATTACCGCGATAAGACCAAAGAATTCAACCGCCACCTGACGCGTGCCTACGGATTCATGGCAGGTGGGCTCGCCATTACGTTCCTTGTTGCGTTGCTCATGGCGTATTTCTTCCCGCAAACGGCGTTGAACCCGACCGTAGCGATTGTACTTGCGGTCGTGGAAATCGTGACCGTCATCGCATTCAGCGCGACGCTGACGCGGGCGAGCTATGGCGCGACGCTCGGGATGTTTCTGTTTTATTCGCTTCTCAACGGTGCTTCCATTTCGTATATTTTCCTCTGCTATGACCTGAATAAAGTATTCTATTGCTTTGCTGCCGCGGCAATCTCCTTTGCCATCATGGCAATTCTCGGACACACCACGAAGCGGGAGCTTTCCGGGTTCCTTGGTCTCTTCATCGCCGGGCTTTTCGGCCTTCTGTTCCTGACGTTCATCGGATTTTTCCTCAAGAGCAGTGCTTTGGAGATCGTGATCGCCTGCATCGGACTGATTCTCTTCCTCGGGATCACCGCTTTCGATGCACAGCGCTTGCGCCGCTTCTACGAGAGTGCTTCGGAGGACGACGCGTTCGCCCGTAAGTTCGCCGTGTACAGCGCGCTGCAGCTTTATCTCGACTTCATCAATATCTTCTTCTATCTGCTCCGCCTCTTCGGCAGAAATAGAAAGTAATCCTGCCGAACGTTGGATGATGGTTCCTGCAGTGAACGGGACCGTTACCCCAAAACAAATACCGGGCGCGCCACTGTGGCGCGCCCGGTACTCTTTTTGACTGTTTTTTATCGTGCCATCGGCTTTGTTTCCCCTTTCTGTCAAAACGGGTGGCAGGAGGAAAAGAGCAAAAGAGCAAAAGAGCAAAAGGGGGAAAGAGGAACAAAGGAAAAGAAAAGAGGAAAGGGAAAAGGGTCGCAGGGGCAAAAAGGGGGAAGAAGCAAAAAGCGGGAAGAAGCAAAAAGCGGGAAGAAGCAAAAAGCGGGAAGATACAAAAAACGGGAAGATACAAAAAACGGGAAGAAGTAAAAAACGGGAAGAAACAAAAAACGGGAAGAAACAAAAAACGGGAAGAAACAAAAAACGGGAAGAAACAAAAAACGGGAAGAAACAAAAAGAAACCGCCCCGCACCGCTTGCGCGGTCAGGGCGGATGAGGTGATGGGAATCGGTTATTTGCCGTCCGGGACATCGGCGCCGGTGGTGGCATCCTCGGTGACGGCAACCGCGATTGCGGCACCCTCTCCGTTGGCATCGGTTTCGGTCTCGGCGTCCGCTGCAGTGGCAGGTGCATCGGCGGCATCTTCCGCAGTGGTGTCCCCCGCCTCGGCTGCGGCGGCTGCCTCTTCAGCGAGGCGCCGGGCTTCGGCTTCTGCGGCGGCTTCCGCACGCGCGGCGGCAGCTGCCTGTGCGACGGCGAGCTCACGCTCCATGGCCTCCTGTTGCTCTGCCTGCGCTTTGTCGCGGGCTTTTCTGCGCGCTGCACGGAGGGCGGCGGTGCGCTTTTTGCGCGCGGTCTTTTCTTCTTCATCATCGTGATAGATGAAGTTGTAGTCGACCAGCAGTTGTTCTTCGCCTCGCTTGCGTAGGCCAAAAGCGATCAGCTGGCGGATCATATCGTAGATGACGACGAAGAGCGGCACGCCGATGAGCAGCCC
>SFZB01000067.1 GCA_004558975.1 bacterium | reverse complement strand
AACCACCGACCTTCGGGTTATGAGCCCGACGAGCTACCAGGCTGCTCCACTCCGCGATAGGAACCTTTCTTTTAAAGGCTTATATAGGATACCACGCGAACGCGTGTTTGTCAAGTATTATTTTCAAATTTGTTCCGTTACATAGGTAGGATATGCACACCGGCAGTGCAATATGCAGGAACCCGCGCGATTTTGGCGCAGATTCCTGCCAAGGAGCAACGCATTTTTCTGTCAGGGGGCAACAATCGTTCAGCGGTCGTTGCGGCGCCCGATGACAAGGCGTGCGACAAGCATCACGGCGGCAAAAAGCGTCCCGGCAACAGGCCAGACGATCCGGGTGAACTGCCGGTTCCCCGATGCGAAACTCCAGCTGAGGTATCCGGCGGTCGCAAGGCACCAATAGGCGCCGCTGACAGGTTGCAGTGTTTTCGCCGCCCGCTTCTCCCCGTCCGAATAGTCGCCCTCCTGCAGGAGCGTATCGAAACTGCCCCGTACCGTCGACACACACGATGAGGTACGCCCCGAGCAGGAACACAAGCCCGTTCGCCATACGCCCACGCACGGCGCGCACCTGTTCCCATTCGTTTTTCGTACCGATTTTATTGTACACACACGCGCGCACCGTTGTCAATTCCACGCCCCGCGGGAAAATTCTTGACCCGTTCACAAAAAACTCTTGACTTGGAGTGAACTCCAAGGTCTATAATCAGGGTGAAAGCCAATCAACGAGGTAACAAACGCATGACGATCAAAGAAGTCGGTGAAACATACGGCGTGAGCGGCGACACGCTCCGCTACTATGAACGTGTGGGCATGATCCCGCCCGTGAAGCGCACGGCGGGCGGTATCCGCGACTATGACGAAACGGCAGTCCGCTGGGTCGAACTCGCCGTCTGTATGCGGAACGCCGGGCTTCCGGTCGAGGCGATCATCGAATATGTCCGTCTCTATGAAATGGGCGACGAGACCATACCGGCACGGCTCGCGCTCCTGCGGGAACAGCGGGAGCATCTCTATGAGCAAACGCGCCGGATCGACGAAACGCTCGCGCGGCTCGACTATCAGATCTCACGCTATGAAGTCGCCGAGAAAACCGGGCACCTGACGTTCGACAAAAATAAGTGTGAAAGCGGCATGCCCGCCGGCACCGCCGAAAAATGATGATCATCTGAGAGGAGAACCACCATGAGAAAGCATTTCGGAGCCAAACCCTACACCTACCCGCAACCCGTCTTTATCCTCGCGGCATGGGGCGCTGACGGCACCCCGGACGCGATGAACGCCGCATGGGGCGGCATCAGCGATGACCGCGAGTTGTCCCTCTGCATCAGCGCCTCCCATAAAACCACGGAGAACCTGCTCGCGCACGGCGCCTTCACCGTCAGCATGGCGGACGCCGCCCACACGGCGGCGTGCGACTACGTCGGCATCGTCTCCGCCAAAAACACCCCCGATAAATTTGCCCGTGCCGGGTTCCACGCCGAAAAGTCCGCGTTCGTGGACGCGCCCCTGATCGCGGAGTTGCCGATTGCCGTCGAGTGCCGCGTCAAGAGCTATGACCCGGAGACCGGGCGGCTCGTCGGCGAGATCGTCAATGTCAGTGTCGACGAGCGCGCGCTCGATGCCGCAGGGCTCCCCGACGTTGCGAAGATCCGCCCGATTACCTTCGACCCCTTCCACAACACCTATGTCGCCCTCGGCGAGACCGTCGGACAGGCGTTCCACGACGGCAAAGCCCTCCGCTGACCCGCCTTTTGCCCCCACGCTGTCTCTGCGCCGACAGACGCGCCCCGCGCGCACAAATGTCGCGCACAAATGTTAAGAAAGGAATCTTTATGGAAAACTTTATTTACCATACCCCGACCAAACTGATTTTCGGTCAGAACGCGATCACGAACCTCCCCGACATCCTCCGCCCCCTCGGGCAGCGGGTACTGCTCACCTACGGCGGCGGCAGTATCAAAAAGATCGGGCTCTACGATGAAGTGAAACGGCTCCTCGCCGACTTTAAGGTCTTTGAGCTCTCCGGCATCGCGCCCAATCCCAAATACGACCCCAGCGTCCTCGAGGGCGTACGCCTCTGCCGCGAGCACAGGATCGATGTAGTGCTTGCCGTCGGCGGCGGCAGCGTTCTCGACTGTTCCAAGGCGATCTGCGCCGGCGCGCTCTACGACGGCGATCCGTGGGATCTCATCACCTACCGTGTCAAAGCCAAGGCGGCACTGCCGCTCGTGGACGTCCTGACCCTCGCGGCGACCGGGTCGGAATACGACAGCGGCTGTGTCATCTCCCGCACCGAAACCAATGATAAGGTCGGCTACATCGACGAACATCTTTTCCCCGTCGCGTCGATTCTCGACCCGCGTTACACCTTCTCCGTCTCGAAAAAGCAGACAGCGGCGGGTGCGGCGGACGCCATCAACCACGTCATCGAGCAGTATTTCTGCGCCACCCACTCCGACCTCACGGACGGGATGTGCGAGTCGGTCATCCGGAGCCTGATCAAAAACGCGAAGATCGCCCTCGAGCACCCGGACGACGAAGGGGCGCGGGGCGAGTTCATGGTAGACTGTTCCCTCGCCTGCAACGGGATCCTCTCCGTCGGCAACAGCCCCTCCGGCTGGCCCTGCCACGGCATGGAACACGCCCTCAGCGCCTACTATGACATTACGCACGGCGAAGGGCTTGCCATTCTGACGCCTCGTTGGATGCATCATATCCTGAGCCCCGAGACGACGGAACGCTTTGTCAGTTTCGGCACGCATATCTTCGGCATCGATGCTGCCCTCCCGGCAGCGGACATCGCCGAGCAGACGATCCAAGCCACCTATGACCTCTTCACGTCCTTCGGTATGCCGATGCACCTGCGCGACGTGGGCATTGACGAGACGCGCCTTGCCGAGATGGCGCACCACATCGCGGAAAACGAAGGACTGGACAACGCATGGGCACCGCTTTCCGAAGCCGATATTCTCTCGATTCTCCGCGCCTCGCTCTGATCCCGTGCGAAGCACAAAAGACATCTGACTGCAAAGAGGAGCCGATTTTCTCGGCTCCTCTTCGTTTTATCTTCATTTTTACTCTTCCGCGGTATGGCTGTCCGTCGGCGGTAAAACGCACTCCGGTTCTGCCTCCCCCGCGTCCGTGGATACCGGCGGCGGAGCAACGGTGACGCGATTCTCGCCCCCACGTTTGGAGCGGTACAGCGCTTTGTCCGCCCGGTCGATCATGTCGTGTATGCCCGCGTCACGCATACGCGGCGCGATGGATACCCCGGCACTGACGGTGACGGTGAGCGTGCCGCCGTCGCAGGGGATCGTGCGAGCGGCGATCCGCTCGCAAATGCGGTTTGCTGTCTCTTCGGCGTCCTCTGCCCGAAGACTGATGACGAGAAACTCTTCCCCGCCCCAGCGACAGCAGATCCCACCGTCGCCGACCTCGCGACGGATCGTGTCCGAAACCGTCACGAGCACACGGTCGCCGAACTCGTGACCGTATCGGTCATTGATGCTCTTGAAGTGGTCAATGTCGAACATCGTGACCGCCAGCGGCAAATCACGCTCCCTGTCCGGTATCTTTTCTAAGGATTCATAGAGACCGTAACGGTTGTAAAGACCCGTCAGGGCGTCATGACGGTACAGATGCCGGTAGCGCCGCTTGGCTTCCTCCAGTTGCTTCTGTGTCTCGGCGCGGACTGTCTCGATGAGGAAGGAAATGAAATAGATGGAGAGATACAGGAGCGGGAACCGCAACATGAATTCCTCAGTGTAAGGGTATTGCAGGAGCGCCCTGCCCGCCGGGGACCAGAAGAGAAACGCCATGCCGGTGAACGCCAGCAGGGAAAGCGCACTGCCGTATCGGAACCCTAACACCAACAGAGCAAAGTTGGGGATCAGACAAATCCACAGTGCGCTGAAGCCGTTCGGGATCCCCGTGATAAAGAAGAACAGCAGGATCGCCGTCACTTCCGCGCCGAACACAATGTACACGCCCGTCAGTCTCCGTCGCACGAAGCGTAGGATCAGCAGATTGAGCAGACAGGCAACTCCGAACGACAGCGTTGCCGTCAGAAGAATATACTCCCGGGTAAACACATTGACGACCGACATGATGAGGGAGGTCAGCGCCAGTGCGATGTTCAGGATCAGAAACAGCACTTCCCGCCGTTTTTCATCGGACGTGATCGCCTCACGTATCCACTGCAGGAGCCGACCCCGTCTCATAATGGCTCTTTCCCGGCGTGGTGGTTCGCTGTTTCCCCGGCTCCGCACGCAACTGCGGACACCGCCCGGGACATTGCCGGATGCCCGTATGTTCCCGTTAGAATTCCCCTCATTGGATTCTCCCTCTGTAGCCTTTGCCTGTCTGCCGCCGCACTATGTTGCACGGCATCGCCGGTGACGAAAGGCTTCTTTCTTCGCCACTGCGCCCGTCCCGAAAGAGAGACAGATGCTTTCGTTATGAAAAATATAGCACAATAAGACTAGTTTGTCAACCTTATAAGAATAATATTATAGTCGATACTGTGTTATCTTATTGTTATAAGAATAACACAGGAGGGTATTATCATGTTGGTTGGCGAGCGGATCCGCACCCTGCGCGAGCATATCGGCTATTCTCAGAACAAACTGGCTGAGTGGGCAGGCATTTCGCAGACGCACCTGCGCCGTGTCGAACTCGGCGAAGCCGACATTACCGTCGGACACCTCCAACTGGTCTGCGATGCCCTCGGCATCACGCTCCGGGACTTTTTTGCCGAGACCCTGCCGGAGGAGGATCCCCTCTCTTTTCTCTCTCCGAAACAGAAAGCCCTCCTTTGGGATTTTTGCAAAAGTTTTCAGAAGCATTGATACAAGACTCTATAAATACGAAGAGGAGCCGATTTTCTCGGCTCCTCTTCGTATTTGTC